>JBBQRM010000063.1:0-10710 GCA_038214855.1 Rhodobacterales bacterium
ATTTCCTCGAGCACATGGCCTTCAAGGGCACGCCGACGCGCACGGCGCTCCGGATCGCCGAGGAGATCGAGGACCTCGGCGGCTACATCAACGCCTATACCGGCAAGGAGATGACCGCGTATTACGCCCGCGTGCTCGAGGCCGACGTCGGTCTCGCGCTCGAGATCATCGCCGACATCGTGCTGAACCCGCTGTTCGCGGAGCCCGACATCGAGGTCGAGCGCGGCGTGATCCTCCAGGAGATCGGCCAGGCGCTCGACACGCCCGACGACATCATCTTCGACTGGCTCCAGGAGGCGGCGTTCCCGGATCAGCCCTTCGGACGCACCATCCTCGGCCCCGCCGAGCGTGTGGGCCGCTTCGGCCGCGACGATCTCTCAGGCTTCGTGCGCGAGCAGTATGCGCCCGGCCAGCTCATCCTGTCGGCGGCGGGTGCCGTGGACCCGGATGCGATCCTCGCCCAGGCCGAGCGCCTGTTCGGCGGCCTCGCGCCACGGCCGCGCCCGGCGACGCCGGGCGCGCGCTTCACGGGGCGCGAGCGCCGCGAGACCCGCGCGCTCGAGCAGATGCATGTGGCGATGGGCTTCGAGGGTCCACCCGTACGCGAGGACGCGGCCTATGCCGCGCAGATCTACGCGAGCGCGATGGGCGGCGGCATGTCCTCGCGGCTGTTCCAGGAGCTGCGCGAGAAGCGCGGCCTTTGCTACACGATCTTTGCCCAGGCGGGCGCCTATGCCGACACCGGGCTGATCACGCTCTACGCCGGGACCGGGGCCGAGCAGGCGACCGAGCTGATCTTTTGCACCATCGACGAGTTGCGACGCGCCGCCGAGGGCCTGACCGATGCCGAGATCGCACGCGCGCGCGCGCAGATGAAGGCGGGGCTGCTGATGGGGCTCGAAAGTCCCTCGGCCCGCGCCGAGAGGCTCGCGCGGATGCTCTCGATCTGGGACCGAGTGCCCGACCTCGACGAGGTGGTCGGCCGGATCGACGCGGTGACCCCCGCCGAGATCCGGGCCTTCGCCGAAGGCTTGGCTGAGCGGGCCGACCCGGCGCTCGCCCTGCTCGGGCCGGTGGAAGCGGCGCCGGACCGGGCGCAGCTCGCGCGGCGGCTGGCCGCCTGAGGCACGGGGCCGTGCTGCGCTTCCGCCGCGCCTCGCCCTTCGCGATCGAGACCCGGCGTCTGGTGCTGCGGCTGCCGGAGATGGCCGACCACACCGCCTGGGCACAGCTGCGCCGCCGCGACGAGGCGTTCCTGCGGCCCTGGGAGCCCACCTGGTCGGTGACGCATTTCTCCCGAAAATCCTTTCGCAACCGCGTCTACTGGGCCCTCCGGGCACGCGAGGAGGGCAGGGCGCTGGCGCTCTTTCTCATCGCGCGCAGCGACGCGCGGTTGATCGGGGCGATCACGCTCGACAACATCCGCCGCGGCCCCGCGCAATCGGCGCAGGTCGGCTACTGGATCGGCCCGGATTTCGCGCGCCAGGGCTACATGACCGAGGCGCTGGAGGCGGTGGTTCGGCATTCCTTCGCCCAGCTCGACCTCAGCCGCATCGAGGCGGCCTGCCTGCCGGAGAACGTCGCCTCGCGCGGGCTGCTGGAGCGTTCGGGATTCGACTACGAGGGCATGGTCGAGGCCTATCTGCAGATCGACGGGCGCTGGCGCGACCACGTGCTCTATGCCAACCTGCGCGCCGACCGCCGCAGACCCGCGGCGCGGGCGGAGGCCGGATGATCCAAGGCAACGCAGCCACGCTGAACCCCGCCGGCCCGCCGCTCCTCGAGCGGCTGACCGCGGCGCTCGGGTCGGATGCCGTGCTCGAGGCCGAGCCGCGCTATCTCGAGGAGCCGCGCGGGCGCCATCGCGGCCGGGCGGCGGCGGTGCTGCGTCCTGCTTCGGTCGCCGAGGTGAGCACGGCCCTCAGCCTCTGCGCCGAGGCGCGGGTGGGCGTCGTCGCCTATTCCGGCGGCACCGGTCTCGTCGGCGGCCAAATTGCCGAGACAGGGCCGCTTCCGGTGCTCTTGTCACTCGAGCGGCTGCGAGCGATCCGCGACATCGACGCGACCGACAACGTGCTGACCGCAGAGGCGGGCGTCGTGCTCGCGGAGGTGCATGCGGCGGCGCGCGAGGCGGGACGGCTCTTCCCGCTGTGGCTCGCCTCGGAGGGGTCGGCACGGATCGGCGGGCTGATGGCGACCAATGCAGGCGGCGTCAACGTGCTGCGCTACGGCAACGCCCGCGACCTCTGTCTCGGCGTCGAGGTGGTGATGGCCGACGGGCGGGTGATGAACGGCCTGTCGCGGCTGATGAAGGACAACATGGGCTACGATCTGCGGCACCTGATGATCGGCTCGGAGGGCACGCTCGGCATCATCACCGCCGCGAGCCTGCGCCTCTACCCCGAGCCGCAGGAGACCGCGGCCGCCTGGATCAGCGTTCCGGACGTCGGCGCGGCGCTGGCGCTGCTCCAGGGCCTGCGGACGGCGCTCGGCACCACCGTCTCGGCGTTCGAGCTGATCCACGCCGAGGGCTTGCGCTTTCTCGACGAGACGATGCCGCAGGTCGCGCTGCCGGTCGCGGACCCGCCGGAGTGGATGGTGCTGGCCGATGTCGCGGACGGCGCGGGTGGGCGGATCGGCGAGCGATTCGAGGCCGCACTGGCCGAGGCGGTGGAGGCCGGGCTGGTGACGGATGCGCTGATCGCGCAGAACGAGGCCCAGCGCGCCGCCTTCTGGACGGTGCGCGAGACCATCCCGGAGGCGAACCGCCGGATCGGCGCGATCTCGAACCACGACCTGTCGCTGCCGCCGTCGCGGATCGAGGCCTTCGTCGCGCGCTGCGGGGAGGCGATGCACGAGCTCCACCCCGGGCTGCGGGCCAACTGCTTCGGGCATCTGGGCGACGGCAACCTGCACTACAACGTCTTTCCGCCGCGCGGCGAGACCCGCGCCGCCTACGAGCATCTGCGCCCGGCGATCAAGGCCGCGATCCACGACCTGACGCATGAGCTCGGCGGGTCGGTCGGCGCCGAGCACGGGGTGGGGCGGTTGAAGACCGGTGACCTCGTGCGCTACGGCGATCCGGTGAAGCTCGCGGCGATGCGCGCGATCAAGGCGGCGCTCGATCCGCTCGGCATCCTAAACCCGGGCGCGGTGCTGGAGGATTCCAGACACGCGGCATTGCGGTGTCCAACTTGAAACCTATAGTATCCGCTTGATAATAATGGATAAGCTTGTAGAGAAGTCGCGCCGGGAGTGTTTGCGACGGCCGCGGCTCGGCTCTTCCAAAACGGACTGCGCCCCCTTCGGGGGAAGAAGGGGGCGCAAAATCCAGACTGGTGCGTCTGAGGGTTTGCAAGCAGCTGTCCATCGCTGGACAACCTCTTTATCGGGCTTGAATGGTTAACGATACATTAACAGAATCGCGTTGACACAACTTTAAGGCGATTTTTGGGAAGTTTCACGCGCGACCTCGCTCTGGCCTGGACGGGTGAGCGCGAAGGTCTCGGCAACGGCGGCGTAGTCGCGATATCCAAGCCGCGCGAGCGGCCGGTAGCGGGTCACGTCCACCAGCCCCGCGTCGAGCACGGCCTCGTCGATATGCACCCCCACGACCTCGCCCAACACCATCACGTTCGCCTTCCCGGGCAGCTCGACGATGCGCCAGAGGCGGCACTCCAGCGCCGCCGGCGCCGCCGCCACCCGCGGCGGGGCGACGACGCGCGAAGGCGCCTTTTCGAGCCCCGCGCGGTCGAACTCGTCCTCTCCCGCGTGATAGCTGCCGGAGCTCGCGTTCATCGCGTCGCGCAGCGCCAGCGGCACGATGTTGGCGACGAACTCGGCCGTCGCGCGGATGTTGGCGAGCGTGTCCTTTCGCTCGTCGCGCCCGACCTTTGCACCGGTACTGGAATACATCACCATCGGCGGCGCGTCGGCCACGGCGTTGAAGAAGCTGTACGGCGCTAGATTGACGCGGCCGTGGGCGTCGAGCGTCGAGATCCAGCCGATCGGCCGCGGCGCCACCAGCGCCTTGAACGGGTCGTGCGGCAGGCCGTGGGGATCGAGCCCCGGACGGTAGAACATGAGACGGACTCCGGGCCGGGGGTTGGGCTGAGCCTAG
Organism: Rhodobacterales bacterium; assembly: GCA_038214855.1. GTDB lineage: Bacteria > Pseudomonadota > Alphaproteobacteria > Rhodobacterales > Rhodobacteraceae > Amaricoccus. The sequence goes on from JBBQRM010000063.1 coordinate 4,121, forward strand.
CGGCGTGCTAGGGCGAAGTCGAGCCGCCCCCAGCCGCGAGACGCGAGCGCACGACGATGTTCCGCATCCGCCCCGAGACGCCGGCCGACGCGGCCGAGGTCGAGACCCTCTACGACACCGCCTTCGCGCCGGGGCGCACGGCGCTGTCGTCCTACCGGCTGCGCGAGGGGCCGCCGGTCGCCGACCTGTCGCTGATCGCGCGCGACGAGTTCGACGCGCTCGCGGGCGCCATCCGATACTGGCCGGTGCGCGTCGGCGCGGCGGGCGCGCCGGCGCTGCTGCTCGGCCCGGTCGCGGTGCACCCCACCCGGCAGGGCGAGGGGATCGGCGCGCTCCTGATCCGCGAGAGCCTGCGCCGCGCGGCCGAGCTCGGCTGGACGCGGGTGATCCTCGTGGGCGACGCGCCCTATTACGCACGCTTCGGCTTCGGCCGCGAGGCCGCGCGCGGGCTCGAGTATCCGCCGCCGACCAACCCCGAGCGGCTGCTCGCGCGCGCGCTCGCACCCGGCGCCTTCGACGGCGTGGCAGGCATGGTGCGGGCCTGGGACGCGGACAGCGCCGCGGACGCGCTCAGAGGATGAAGCCCACATCGCGCAGGAACGCCTCGAGCGCCGGGCGCAGCGACGGCGCCCCCGCGGCGCGGGCCGCCTCCATCGCGGCGCGGGCCTCGGCGAGATCGACCTGGCGCAAGAGCGCCTTGACAGGCCCGATCGAGGCCGGCCGCATCGACAGGTCGCGCAGCCCGGTCGCGGCGAAGCCCAGCGCCTCCACCGGCCGCCCCGCATCCTCGCCGCAGAACGACAGCGGGGTCGCGGCGTCGGCACAGCGCCCCACGATCAATGCGAGGAAGTCGAGGAAACTGGTGCTGAGGCAATCGTAGCGCCGCCGCACCCGCTCGTTCTCGCGGTCCGCGGCGAAGAAGAACTGCTTGAGGTCGTTGCCGCCGATCGAGATGAAATCGGTCGTCTCGAAAAAGGCATCCGGCGCGAAGGCGAGGCTCGGCGTCTCGAGCATCGCCCCGATCCGCACCTCCTCCGGCACGGTGTTGCCCAGCGCCCGCTCCCGCGCGATCTCGCGCAGGATCATCTCGCGCCCGGCGTCGAACTCGCCGGCCTCGGCGACGAAGGGAAACATCACCTTGATCGGCCGCCCGCGCGCCCCGCGCAGCAGCGCCTGGATCTGCATCCGCATGATGCCGGGGCGGTCGAGACCGACCCGGATCGCGCGCCACCCCAGCGCCGGGTTCGGCTCGGCGTCGCGCTTCATGTAGCGCAGCACCTTGTCCGAGCCGATGTCGAGCGTGCGGAACGTCACCGGCTTCTCGCCGGCGCTGTCGAGGATGCGCGCATAGAGCGCCGCGAGAGCCGCCCGCTTCGGCACGGTGGCGCGCACCAGGAACTGCAGCTCGGTGCGGAACAACCCGACCCCGAGCGCCCCGCATTTCGGCAGGCTCGGCAGGTCCGCCATCAGCCCCGCGTTCATGTAGAGCGCGAGCGTCACCCCGTCGCGGGTGGTCGCGGGCTTGTCGCGCAGCGCGGCATAGGCCTGCTGGGCGCCGGCGCGCATTTCGATCTTCTCGCGGAAGGCCTTGGCCACCTGCTCCTCGGGGCGCAGATGCACGACGCCCATGTCGCCGTCTACCAGGATCGCGTCGCCGTTCATCGCCTCGCGCGTCACCCGCTCGGCCTGGATCACCAGCGGGATCGCGAGCGCGCGCGCGACGATGGCGGCGTGGCTGCCGACGGAGCCCTCCTCGAGCACCACGCCGCGCAGGCTCCGCCCGTAGTCGAGCAGCTCGCCCGGCCCGATGTTGCGCGCGACGAGGATCGCGTCGAAGGGCACCTCGCGGCCCTTCGTGGCGGGCTCGCCCCCCAGCAGCCGCAGCAGCCGGTTCGACAGGTCGTCGAGATCGTGCAGCCGTTCGCGCAGGTAGGGGTCGGCGACGCGCGACATCCGCGTGCGGGTCGCCGATTGCTCCTTCTCGACCGCGACCTCGGCGGCGAGCCCGCTGTCGATGCCGTCCTCGATGCGCCGGACCCAGCCCTTGTCGTGGGCGAACATCCGATAGGCGTTGAGCACGTCGCGGTCCTCGCCGCCGTCGCTGAGGTAGTCGGCGTCGAGCATCGCGTCGACCTCGGCGCGCAAGGCGGCGATGGCGGCGTTCAGCCGCACCCGCTCCTGCTGCGGATCGTCGCTGATCGGGTCGGTGATCACCACATGCGGCTCGTGCAGCAGAACGCGCCCCTCGGCGACGCCCTCCTGGCCGACGAGCCCGCGCACGAAGAACGGCAGCTTGTGCGGGCGGGCGAGCTCCATCGCGCCCGGCCCGACGAAGGCGCCGAGCTCGGCCATCTCGGCGATCACCATCGCCACGACCTCGAGCGCATAGACCTCGTCGTCGCTGTAGTCGCGGGGTATGCGGTTCTGCACCACCAGCACGCCCAGCACCTCGCCCAGCCGCTGGATCGGCACGCCGAGAAACGAGACGAAGACCTCCTCGCCGGTCTCGGGCATGAAGCGATAGCCGCGGGTTCCGGGCGCGTCGCGGGTGTTGACCGGCTCGGCGCGCTCGGCGATCTGGCCCACCAGCCCCTGGCCCAGCCGCATCCGCGTCAGATGCACCGCCTCGGGGTTGAGCCCTTCGGTCGCGCACAGCTCGAGCCAGCGCTCGTCGCGGCGCAGGTAGACCGAGCACACCTCGGCCGCCAACCCGTCGGCCACCAGCTTGACGATCCGGTCGAGCCGCTCCTGGCCGCCGCCGGGTTCGGCCAGCGTGGTCCGCAGCCGCGTCAGCAGGACGCGCGAATCCACCGCGTGGGAATACGGCATCCGGTCGGCCTCCCCCTGGTTCAGACCGCCTTGTCCAGCTCGAACGCATCATGCAGCGCCTGCACCGCCAGTTCCAGATATTTGCGGTCGATCAGCACGGAGACCTTGATCTCGGAGGTTGTAATGACGCGGATGTTCACGCCTTCGGCAGCGAGGCTCGCGAACATCTTGTGCGCGACGCCGGCGTGGCTGCGCATCCCGATGCCCACGATCGAGACCTTGGCCACCTCCTCGTTGCTCTCGATGCCGCGGAAGTTGATCAAGCCCGCGGCCTTCGCGGCCTCGAGCGCGCGGGTCGCATGTCCCACCTCGTCGGTCGGGCAGGAGAAGGTCATGTCGGTCCGCCCGCCTTCGGAGATGTTCTGCACGATCATGTCGACGTTGACGCTCGCCTCCGCCAGCGGCCCGAAGATCGCCGCGGCGATGCCGGGTCGGTCGGCGACGCTGATCAGCGTCATCTGCGCCTCGTCGCGCGAAAAGGCGACGCCGCTCACCACCTTGCTTTCCACGATCTCCTCCTCGTCGCACACGATCGTTCCCGGCTCGTCGCTGAAGCTCGAGAGCACCTGCAGCCGCACCTTGTAGCGCATCGCGAGCTCGACCGAGCGGGTCTGAAGCACCTTGGCGCCGAGCGAAGCGAGCTCCAGCATCTCCTCGTAGGAGATCTTAGCGAGCTTGCGCGCCTTGCGGGTGATCCGCGGGTCCACCGTATAGACCCCCGCCACGTCGGTGTAGATGTCGCAGCGCTCCGCCCCCAGCGCCGCCGCGAAGGCGACCGCCGAGGTGTCGGACCCGCCGCGCCCCAGCGTCGTGACCCGCCCCTCCGGGCTCACCCCCTGGAAGCCCGCGATCACCGCATGCAGCCCCTCGTCGAACTTCTGCGCGAGCCGCGTCACGTCGATCGCCTCGATCCGCGCCGCCCCGTGGGCGGAATTGGTCCTCAGCGGCACCTGCCAGCCCTGCCAGCTGCGCGCCGGCACGCCGATCTGCTGGAGCGTCAGCGCCATCAGGCCCGCGGTCACGTTCTCTCCCGAGGCCACCACCGCGTCGTATTCGCGCGCGTCGTAGAGCGCGCCGCTCTCGCGCACCAGCCCCACGAGCTCGTTGGTCTTGCCCGCCATCGCCGAGACGACCACCGCGACGTCATATCCGCGCTCGACCTCGCGGCGCACCCGCTCGGCGGCCGCCTGGATACGTCCGGGGTCGGCGACCGAGGTGCCGCCGAATTTCATCACCAGACGTGGCATCGACGAGCAAATCTCCGGGGCGCGCGCGGTCGCGGCCGTCTTACCCACGCCCCGGGCGGCCCGCAAGCCGCAGGCCCTTCAGTTGGTCTTGCGCGTGCTCCAGGGCAGGGGGGCCACGGGGATCCCGTCCTCGACCAGCGCGCGGGCCTCGCGCAGCCGCGCCTCGCCGATGATCGCGCGCGCCGGCGCCTCACCCGCGTGGATGCGGCGCGCCTCGGCGGCGAAGTCGCGGCCGACGTTCTCGGCCTCTGCCTCGATCTTGCGGCGCAGCCGGCGCAGCGCCTGTTCCGCCGGCGAGGCCGGGGCCGACAGCGCGGGCGCCGCCGCGCCGGCCCCGACACTCGGCGCCATCAGGTCCTTCTCGACCCTGCCGCTGCCGCAGATCGCGCAGTCGATCAGCCCGGCCTCGCGCTGGCGCTCGAAGTCGTCGCTCGATTTGAACCAGGCGTCGAAGCGATGCGCCTCTTCGCATTTCAACGTGTAGAGGATCATGCAACAACCCCGGAGAAATCCTTGTGAACCTTAAGGTGTATGACGGGAGGATGAAAACAATCCTTCTTCACGATCCGGCCAGCTGCTGCTAGAGAAGCCGGAACCGAAGGAGCGTGCCTGCGCGGATGCCGAACTGGACCTGGTCCCTGTTGCTGATCGCCGGCAGCCTCGCGATCTTCGCGTTCGCGGGCGCCGTCTCGCTCTGGCCCGCCTTCGCGCTCGGCGTGATCGCCATGCTGGTGCCGTCCTTGGTACTCGGCCGCAGGTCCGCCACCTCGCCGCCCGCGCCGGAGCGCGCCCCGACACCTGCTTCCGCCACCGGCACTCTGCCCTCGGGCTTCGGGCGGGCACTGATCGAGAAGCTGCCGGCGCCGCTCCTGGTGATCGCGCGCAACGGGCGTGTCGCCTACGCCAATCCGGCGGCGCATTCGGCGCTGCCGCGGCTGCAGCCGGGGGTGCATTTCGCGAGCCTGATCCGCGCGCCCGCCTTCGTCGAGGCGGTGACGGCGACGCTCGAGGACGGGGACGAGCGCGGCTTCCAGTTCACCACCCACCAGGGTCGCGAGCGCTTCTTCGAGGCTCGCGTCGGGCTCCTGCCCTCGGGCGGCGACTTCGGCCGCGAGGCCCAGGCCATCGTCCAGATCGAGGACCGCACCCGCACGCATCGCGCCGAACAGCTGCGCTCGGACTTCATCGCAAACGCCAGCCACGAGTTGCGCACGCCGCTCGCCTCGATCATCGGCTACATCGAGACGCTCCAGAACCACGCCCGCGACGACGCCGAGGCCCGCGAGAGCTTCCTCGCGATCATGGCGCGCGAGGCCGGGCGGATGCAGCGGCTGGTCGATGACCTGATGTCGCTGAGCCGCATCGAGATGATCGAGCACGTCCGGCCCGTCGAGCGCTGGTCGCTCAACGCCATCGCCGCCGACAGCGCCTCGGCGCTGCAGCCGGTCGCGCGCCAGCAGGAGGTCGCACTCGAGATCGACCTCGACCCCGCGACGGCCATGGTGCTCGGCGACCGCGACCAGCTCTATCAGGTCTTCGTGAACCTCGTCGACAACGCGGTGAAATACGGCGGCGCGGGGACGAAGGTCCGGGTGTCCGCCGCCGCCCCCAGCAAGGCGCATCCCAACCGCCACGGCGTCACCGTCGCCGACACCGGACCGGGCATCCCGCGCGAGCACCTGCACCGGCTGACCGAGCGCTTCTACCGGGTCAACGTCGGGCAGAGCCGCAACAAGGGCGGCACCGGCCTCGGCCTCGCCATCGCCAAGCACATCCTCAACCGCCACGAGGGCAAGCTCGAGATCGCCTCGACCCCGGGCGAGGGCAGCACCTTCACCGTCTGGCTGCCCGCAACCGGCGCGCAGGCGGGCGGCACGACGCTTGCCACTCCCGCGGAGGACCGTCGCAGCGCCTGATCCGGGGCCTGTCACAAAACCGTCGTGAAAATGTAGCACAGCTGTTGCGGCGGCGCCTATACTGCGGTCTGAGCCGGTCTTCGGTCGCGTCGCGACAGCGCGGACGGAGTCGGGACCGCAACCGGAGCGCCGCCGTTGACGCCGCCATCCAGACCACCCACGACGCGGATGGACCGCAGGACAGGACGCTTCACCATGGCGCATATCGTCTCCGCCTTCGACGAGGACCTGGTCCAGGTCCAGGCCAAGATCTCCAGCATGGGCGGCCTCGCCGAGGAGCTCCTGTCGCGCGCGCTCGAGAGCGTGCAGGCGCGCGACCCCAAGCTCGCGCGAGAAGTGATCGAGCGCGACCGCGCCCTCGACGCCGCCGAGATCGCGCTCGAGGAGCAGGTGGTGCGCATCATCGCCCTGCGCCAGCCGGTCGCGGCCGACCTGCGGGTGCTGATGAGGGCGATGAAGATCGCCTCGACCCTCGAGCGCATCGGCGATCTCTCCAAGAACATCGCCAAGCGCGCGATCCCGCTGTCCTCGGCCCGGCCGGTGCGTCTCACCACCACGAACGTGCGCATGGGCCGCCCGACGTTGACGCAGATCTCCG
>JBBQRM010000064.1:0-10632 GCA_038214855.1 Rhodobacterales bacterium
CGCCACGGAGCAGAAAATGGCGGCCTGACCAGCGCAAAGCGCTGTCTCATGACCGTGCCGCAGTTCAGACTGGTCAGTCGGGACGGAAGGCTGTGAAGCCGCAACAGGCCTTATTTTGTGGAAGATAGAACCGATGCACGCGACATCGGCTTTATCATCATAGACAATATCTATCTGTTTTCGTACATTCCCCCGCCAAGGGGTACAGGTGTTTCTAAGGCAGTTCAGATATCTCATCGCCGTGGCCGAGGAGAGGCACTTCGGGAGAGCCGCCAATCGGTGCTGCGTTACGCAGCCGAGTCTCTCGAGCGGCATCAAGCAGCTCGAGCTCGAGCTCGGGGTGACGATCTTCCTGCGCGGACGCGGGCAGCGGTTCCTCGGCCTGACCCCGGAAGGCGATTGCGTGGCGCAGTTCGCCCGGCGGATCGTCAACGATTGCGAATCCCTCAAGGACGAGCTCGACCGCCTGCGCGGCGACCTGAAGGGGCGCATCCGCATCGGTGCGATGCCGTCGATGTCCCCGGTGCTCCCCGTCCTGATCTCGGAATTCGGCAAACGGCACACCGGCGTCAAGGCAGACGTGCGCTTCTGCGGCATCGAGGCGATGAAATCCGGCCTGAGCAACTTCTCGCTCGACGTCGGCGTCACCTACCTCGATCAGGAGGATCTCGGACGGCTGAACACGCTGCCGATCTTCTACGAGACGCTCAGCCTCCTGGTCCCGGACCAGGGCAAGTTCGCGAACCGCGACTCCATCACCTGGGAGGAGGCGGCCGATCTGCCGCTCGCGATGCTCCGCCGGTCGATGCGCGAGCGGCAGTTCGTCGATAGCGTCTTCGCGCAGGTGGGACGGACGCCGGAGCCAAGGGTGGAATCCGAATCGATCCTCCACCTGATGTTCCAGACCCAGTATTCCGGCCTCGCGACAGTGATCCCCGGGCATTTCGCGCGGATGCCCGGCCTGCAGGGCGGAACCCGCGCGATCGCACTGACCGATCCGACCGTCAAGCAGCAGGTCGGCCTGGTCTGGGCCGAGGGCGAGCCGGCCATCCCGATGACCGGCGCGCTGGTCGCGCTGATGCGCAAGCTGAAGAAGACCGGCGAGCTCTCCCGCATCCTGGGCGATCTGACCGATGCGGAGAGCGCTCTCGTCTGAGCGCGAACCGAAACGAGATTTCCTAGGTTAATCAGAGAATTGTTCCTGATTTCAAGCTTGGACACCTCCGCCGTGCGGCAGTTGCTGCCCGTCGCGCACCGCTTCGACGTGTCTCCCGGCGGCGATGAGGACGTCGAGGCGGCCTCCGGCGATGGCGCGCGTGGCGCCGGCTGCCTCTGTGTCGGATCGCGCTTTTACGGTATCCTCACCCGGGTGCGTCGGATGCAGGATCGTCCGGCTGTGCTAGAACCGGGAGGCGAACGATGCCGCAGGATCAGATTCATTTTCCCGCCTGGAACCCTACGAAGTTTGCCGTGGCGTTTCAGGCCGTCGATTGGCCACCCGCGGCCCAGCCATCGCGGGTCGTGAAGCACGGGACCTGGCCGTTCCGGGCCGATCTTCCCAAGGACATCGATGCGCTGCCGAAGCGGCTCGCGCAGGTCGCCCATCGCTATCTCGAAGCGCTTAATCTGTTTCTTTCCACCGACGGCCGCCCCGCCGGACTGGGGCTGCCGGCAGGGTGGATCGCGGCGCTCGATCCGCGCGCGGCCGAGGACGGACCGTGGTTGAGATGGTTGCCCATCTGGCCCGGCTTCGGAGATGCCGCGGGGCCCGCGCCGCGGCTCGCGTCCTGGCGGCTTCTCCACGCCGACCGGGACGACGCCGCGGCGCCGTGGTCGGGAACGGTGATGATGACCGCCGCGGAGACCACCCGGGCCGAGGACGGCGCGCTCATCAATCGCGAGGTGGGCCTGCGCGTGCCCATGAGTCTGCAGGCCGGCCCCGATCGCTACCGCATCGACGTGCGGTCGATGACCGCCGAACTGCCCATCTGGCCGTATCTGAGCTGGACCGAGCTGCGCGGCACGGGACGGATGATCGACAATTCCAGACTGTTGCAGCGGTTCATCGATGAGGTCCTGCACCTTGGTTGGGACGGGCCTCCTCGGGATCTCGACCGGCACCTGCCGGTGCTGCCGAACCGGATGCGTACGGAGGACATCCGCATCCGCTGGGGCGACACCGAGACGGAAGAGCCCGAGCCGGAGGCGTTCGAACTGCGCGGCAAGGCGGCATCCGCGCTCTGGAGCGAAGGAGACAGTTGCGGCGGCGATCTCCCGGACGCAGCACCGGTCGGCGTCGGCTTCACGGCGGCCTATCGGCTGGGGAAGAAGGACTTCGAGTTCATCGGCGGCACCACGCGCAGGCTCTCCACCCATGCCACGCCGCCAGGCAGCGCCGAGATCATGCGCCAGGGTCCGGCGTCGTGGCGAGACCTGAACCACCTGTCGGTGGCAGGACGCTACGACTGGGGCGGGCGTCGCCCGGGCCGAACCGACGAGGCGCTGAACGGCTTTCGCGATGAGAGCGAGTTCTTGCAGCCGGTCCAGGGCGCGAACGACATCGCCCTCTCCACCACCTCGTTCGAGGTCCGGACATGCCCGCGTTTCGTGCACGAGGACGTGGGCGAAGGGATCAAGCACGTGGCGCTGCCCGGCGGTGAACAGCCGGAGATCCGGCGCAACGATTTCAGCGCGCTCATGGCCTATGCCAACAGCAACGAGGTCTTCCGGATCGCGGAGGGTGTGGACATCGATCTGTCGACGCTCGTCGTCGATGCCCAGCCGGTCATCCCGGTGTTCTACCGCTCGGGCGTCGGTCCGGGACCGGGAAAGGACGGACAGACCGTCAATGCGAGGGTGTCGATCGTCGTCGAGGAGCCGGATGCGTCCGGGGCCACGACGGTGATCGAGGTGCATCTGGCGCTGGCCGACCTGTGGCGTCGCGCGCGCCCGCTCGACGTGCCTGCCTCGGAGCGCTGGGCCCAGCCGCTCGGGATCGCCGCCGCCGAACCGTGGATCTGGCACGAGTTCGGCCATGTCCTGATCGCGGCACGGCTCGGCGATCTGGAGCTTCCCTTCGTGCACTCGATCGGCGACGGGCTCGCGGCGGTGAAGGCCGATCCGTACTCGCGGCTGGCCGATCCTCGTGGTGCCGCGGCCGCGCTCTACGGCACGGGCGACATGGCGTTTCCGCAAAGCCTGCGCGGCCTAACCTTTCCCTGGGTGTTCATTCCGCGCCGGCACGACCGGTCGGTAGCACTCGGCTGGGCCTGGGGCGGCGCGCTGAACCGCTCGCTCCTCAATGCGCCGCAGGATGCGCGACGGGACCGCAAGGGCTATGTCGGCGAACAGATCCTCTCCTCGACGCTGTTCAGGCTGTATCGCATCCTCGGCGGCGACACGGTGCGCACGGCTCAGCGTATCCCGCATTACCGCATGCGCGAGCGCGCCTCCGCCGTGACTCTGTTCCTGGCGATGGAGGCGGTCCGGATGCTGGCGCAGCCGCCCTCCCGCGCCGAGGCGCTGGAGGAAGGCATGGAGGCGGCGGACACCGCGCGGCACACGCCCTTGCCGCTGCCGAGAAACCTGCCGCAGATGCCAGGCGGCGCACAACTGCCGGTGCCCTGGATCGGCGGGAGGGCGCGCAAGGTGGTGCGCTGGGCCTTCGAGGCGCAGGGGCTCTATGCACCCGATCCGAAGGTCGATCACAACGCGCCCGGCCTGCCGCCGGAGGTGGACATCTACATTCCCGACCAGAGGCCCCTGCGCGAGCGCACCGAGAACGGCCGGGTGCGGCATGGCCCGGGCGGATATGTTCCGGTCTCGCTCGACTGGGACGGGGATCGGCTGTGGATGGCCGACCCCGTCGCCCTGGGCCTGGAGCGGGACGGCGCCGGCTGGACGGTGAGGGCAAGGGTCGGAAATCGCGGCAGGGTAGTTGCAGGAAACATCGGCACGCGCTTCTGGCTGGGGACGGCGGCGGGCGATATCGCGGAAGAAGACTGGATGTTCGGCCCGCAGATCGTCTGGGTCGGGCCGTTCGCGGGGCCTCAGGCGGCGACCGTCGCTCCGGCGACGGAGGTGGATGTGACGCACGAGCTCGCTCCGATCGACCCCGGGAACGCGCTTTTTCTGCTCCTGCTGGTCGAGGCCTCCTGTCCGGACGATCGCGCGAATTCGGACGCCGCGGGGTTCCTCGCGACCGCCATTCCCGCGAACGGCAAACCGCCGGCGGAGCCGGTGGCGGTTGCCGACCTCGTCGCCAACGACAACAATCTCGGCCTGCGGATGATCACGCTCTGAGCCACCGCGGCGGTGGCCGGAGCGCGTTTCGCTCGTACGGTTGGGAATTTCCTGCTAAGCTTTCATCAACTCCCTGATATAAAAGGACAAAATTTTAAGAATGCTTCCGAATATCACGCGTGTGCACGGCAGGGCAGTACTCGCGGCGAATCGAAGACGCACTCGTCACGCCGGATCGGGCCACTCCGCCGCCGCGTGCGAAAGGATGTCTCGCAACGTGGGGCAGACGATCCGCCGCACGTTGCCGGCACCGTCCTTCGGGGCATTTGGGTTCTGCGGTGGATCGTTCAGGATCGCGTCCCACAGACCGGCCGCGAGATGCCGGCTGCCCAGGGAGTCGGAGGGGTAGTGCACCCCGATGCGCTCGCGATTGACCGCGATGCGCCGGGCGATCGTCAGGAGCGGCGAGGGGATCGGCTCTTCGCCCGTCAGGTCGTCCCAATGGGGTTTCTCGAGAAACACTCCGTCCGAACCGGACACGCCGGGCGGGTGGTCCGGCAGCACCCCGAAGCGTCGGAAGATGCCGGGGATCTCCAGAAGCAGCAGTGAGATGAAATGCGAGAGGAACGAGTGTCCGCTGGGAAAGGCCGGATGCGCCGGCGGCCCGAACGGCGGGGTCAAACCGGGGCGCAGGACCGACGGCCGGACGCGTTTGTGGTGCGCCTTGTACGCCATGTAGGCGATATTGCCGATCGACAGGCCGGCGCCGACCAGCTCGATGGTCCAGGGGTGGCGGAGGGTGCTGGCCCCGATGAAATGGACGAGGTAGGCCGCGAGCCCGTCGGCCTGAACATCCGCTTCGAGCAGATACCGTTGCCGATCGTCCTCCATGTATATCTTCAGCTGTTCGAGCTCGCCGCGGATGAAGCCCCACGGGTCCGCTGCCCCGAGACGCCAGTCGAGGTCCCGCGGCTCGAACCATCCCGCCGCTTCCGGGTCGATCCGGCCGGGCTGCCAGTTCTGCGGCTGTCCACCGAACTCCAGCGCCGCCAGCGTCGCCGGGGCCGCGGGATTGACCGACCGCTGCCATTCGACCAGGTGACGGTCATAGGGCAGCGTCCAGAACCGCAGCGCCGGATCCCAGTCGCGGGTCGTCCATTCCAGCGGCTTGCCGGCGACCTGATACGGATTGATCAGATAGTCGAGCGGAAACGCCTGCGCCCCGCCGTTGTCGGGAGTGAAATCGAGCGTCCAGGGCAGGAGGGCAAGCTCGATCGGCGTCGCATAATAGCTTCGAATCACACCGACGCCGCCGCCAGCGCCGCCGCCAGCGCCGACGCCCACGCCCACGCCAGAGCCGACACCGGATCCCGCCCCGACCCCTGATCCGACCCCGACACCGGACCCGACGCCAACGCCGACACCGGACCCAACGCCGACTCCGGCGCCCACGCCAACGCCGGCACCTACGCCGACCCCCGCTCCCACGCCGGCGCCGACGCCAACTCCCGCGCCGACGCCAACGCCCGCGCTCGATTCGCCATGAGTAGCCATGTCTTCTTACCCCCCAGGTCTAGACAGCAATGGTCACGGTGTCGCGGCGGGGCAGCGGGCCCGCCTCAATCGGGAAGGCCGGCCGCGAGAAGTCCCTGTGCGAGCTTCTCGCGGCTCGCGTTCGATTTTAACGGATAGGATGTCACGAACTGCGACACGCGGAAAGTCGGTTCGATCTCCAGCAGCCTGAGACCGGCCTGGTGCGCGCCGCGGTCGTCCCCGACCAAAGAGAGGGTGGCCGCGAGCAGGCGCTGGGAGGCGGTGAAACGGGGGTTGGCCCGGCTGGACCTGGACAGCCAAATCGCCGCCTCCTCGTAGCGACCCGCCACGAACTCGGCGAGACCTGCCACCACCCAATAGAAGAAGTTGAGCTGGTCGTAGGGGCTGAGCCGCCAGACGTTGCGCAGCCGGTCCCGGGCATCGTCGCAATCCCCGCGATACGCCGCCGATGCGGCGCTCAGCGCCCAGGCAACCGAGGAATTGTCGTCGAGCTCCAGCGCCCGCTCCAGCATATCCGCACCCGCACGCGTGTCCCCTTCCAAGAAGGCCGTCAGATGGCCGCGAACTGCCATGGCGAAGGCGTCGCCGGGGTCGAGCTCGATCGCCCGCTGCGCCGCAGCGATCGCGGCCGCCTTGTCGCCCACGAGCTCGCGCGAATGTCCTTCGCCGATCCAGAAGTTCAAGCTCCAAGCGAGGTAGGAATGGGCCTGCGCATACATCGGATCGAGCTCGATCGCCCGTGCCAGCAGGTTGCGCGTTTCCGTGTAGCTTTCCTTGGAGAAGCGGTAGAAATACGACATGGCTTTAAGAACGCAGTCATAGGCATCGAGGCTTTCGGTCGGCCGGTTCGAGATGCGCGTGGTCTCAGCCGCTCTGACGTGCGGCTCGAGTGCAGCGACGATCTGCGAGACGATCTGGTCCTGGAACGTGAACAGGTCCTCCGCGTCGCCGTCGTAGCTTTTGGCCCAGATCGTGTGGCTCTCCTCGATCTGGACGAGATTGGCAGTGATCCGCAGCTTTCCCGCACGCCGGCGGACGCTTCCCGTCAGCAGATATTTCACCCCCAGTTCCTCGGCGATGGCCCGCGTGTCGGGCCGCTCATCGCCGTAACGCATGCCGGAGCTGCGCGAGACGACGAAGAGCGAACGGCTCCGGGAGACCCCGGTGATGATGTCTTCGGTGATGCCTTCGCCGAAATACCTGTCGGCCTCGTCGCTGCCGGCGGCGCGGAACGGCAGAACCGCGAGTGTCGGACGCGTGTGCCAACGCAGATACGGTCCGTCGCTGTCGGTGGGACCCGCCTTGCGGCTGAAATCGACGCGGAAGAGATTAACCGGCTCGTCGACGTTCTTCAGTCGCGGCGCACCGAGACTGCGGAAGCTCGCCGGGACGCGGTTGCGAACCAGCTCGCGCGCGATGGCCGTCAGGACGATCTCCCCCGGATGCGCTGCCTGGTGAATGCGTGCGGCGATGTTCATGCCGTTGGACAGGAGCGTCCCGTTGTCGTCGATCGCGTCGTCGACGTTCACGCTGATCCGCAGTTTGATGGCGACGCCGCGCCCGTTCTGGAAGTCGATGCCTTCGAGGCCCCGCTGCATCTCGATCGCCCAGTTGACCGCGTAGACGACGCTTGGGAACTCCACCAGGATCGCATCTCCCGGTTTCTCGAGAAGGCGGCCCCTGTAGCGATCCACCCCCGGCAGAAGCAGATCCCGAAGGACCCGGTTCCACAGCTCCATGGTCCCGACCTCGTCCCGAGCGACCAGCCGGGAATAGCCCGCGACATCTGCGAAGGCGAGCGCGGTGAGCCGCCAGGTCACGTCCGATGGCTGCGGGTCGAGCATTTCGATCTTCACGGCTTCGCTTCTGCGATAAGTGACAATTCCTGCCTCAGCCACGCTCCTGATCTCCCCGCATCAGACGGTGACTGGACTGGCAATTATTAAGAATAGGCGCAAAACGAGTTTCTGGGCAACGAATCAGGTCAAAACATGGTAGTTTCTATCAAGACGCAAATGCGAGCCCCAAATGGCGTCTTCAGGAACGGCATCAGTGTCCGGCGTAGCCTCCACCCAGTTTACCCCGATACTCTCCGCGGCCACGCCGGAGCTGCGGCGTGCACTCGACTCTGTGGCAGCGCGCCGTCAGATACGAGCGGGCGAGATTCTGTTCAACCAGGGCGAGCGGGGTGAGGTGTTCTACATCGTCAAGAGCGGTGAACTGGAGATCAGCGTCCTCTCCCCCGCCGGCCGCAAACTGGCGCTGGACGTTCTGCGGGAAGGCGAGGTTCTGGGGGAGATCGCGCTGTTCGGCGGGAACCGAACCGCGACGGCGACGGCGCTCAAGGACTCCGTGCTTCAGCGGGTGCGCCGCAGCGACATCCTGGCGTCAATGCGGGCCCAGCCGGAGCTCGCCCTGCAATTCATCGACCTGCTTTGCGACCGGCTGCGCGCGGTCAGCGCGAAGCTTGAGGAACGGGCCTTCCTGCCGCTCCATGTCCGGCTGGCCAGCCGTCTGCTCTATCTTCGCGACAAGGTCGGAGACGCGGACGGGGCGGTGACCGCGTCTCAGGCCGAACTCGCCGATCACGTTGGCGCCACACGCGAAGGCGTCGCCAAGACGCTCGCGGACTGGCGGTCGCGGGACTGGATCGCGCTGTCGCGGCGGTCGGTGCTGGTCCTGGACCCGCAGGCGTTGCAAGCCATGGTCACGGATTACCAGGAATAGCTGGGCTGTGTGACCCCGTTCACAGACGGTGCTGGAGGATTCGGCGATGGTGACTTCGCAAGCCGGGATGTGAAACCCCAACGCGTTCCGGTTGCAGCAAGTACCAGAAACCGCAACTCCGGAGAAATTCCATGCCCCGCACAACCTTGAACCTTGCCGCTCTTCTCGCCGCTGGCCTGCTCGTCACGCAGCCGGCAGCGGCGGAGCGCCAGGTGAACTCCTGCGCCGGCCTGACGGACGGCGCAGCCCGTGGGCTGACGCTGACGGAGATCGCGCAGCACAAGTTCAACCGCGACCTCCCGGCTTCCGACAGGCATGCAGTCACCATCGCGCAGGCCCGCGGCACCGCCGACCGCCGGCAGCTGGCCAGCGCCGCCGGGGTCACGCCCGACGATGCGTGGGCGATGAGTCTCGGCGCGCTCGCTGTCGCCAAGTTCAACAACGAGGCCGGCCGCGACGATCGGCAGGGCATCGTGCGCCGATCGGACACCGCGAGCATCAGCCGCTCCCGCGTCGGGGATCGCGCGAACTACCGGCAGTTGATCGCCAGTGCCGGCCTGACCCGCCAGGAGGCCGGTGAGATGACGCTCGACGAAATCGTCCAGTACAAGTTCGACAAGGACGTGTCCTACGCGGACCGGCAGAGGGTGGGCGTCGATCCGTAAACAGCGTCGAGAGTGTGTTTCGACGACCATCTGCCGCCTACAGCCCCGGCCATTCCTTTGGCCGGGGCTCCTCCTTTTTGAAAGCCCGCCATCTTGCCGGAGACGGGGATGCTCACGGGTGCTCAAGGTTGAGCAAATCAACAAGATATTGATTTTACACGCTTTTACTGGTGTCATTAACCACCTGGAAAGTATTATGGACCGTTGCGGTCAGCCGGACGCCGCCCTAGAATCCCACTGCCTCGCCATCCTTGCGCGGGTCCGAGCCCGCGACGTAGCCGCCCTCGATGCGGCACACGATCTGCGCGCCGCCGAAGCCGAAGGCGGTGCCGTCGCCAGGGTCGCGGACGACGCGGTGGCCCCTGGCCGCGAGCGCCGCGAGCACCTCCTCGCCAGCGGCGGGTTCGATCGCCACCTCCAGCCCATCCATCGCCCGCCAGCGCGGCGCGTCGATGGCGGTCTGCGGGTCCTGGCCCCACAGCTGGGTCCTGAGCACCATCTGCACGTGGCCCTGGGCCTGGATCGCGCCGCCCATCACGCCGAAACTCATCAGGGGTGCGCCGTTCTGCATCACGAAGCCGGGGATGATGGTGTGGAACGGTCGCTTTCCCGGCCCGACTTCGTTGGGATGGCCGGGCGTCAGCGAAAATCCATGGCCGCGGTTCTGGAGCGAGATGCCGGTGCCGGGCACCACGACGCCGGAGCCGAAGCCGGAATAGTTAGACTGGATGAACGAGACCATCATGCCGTCGGCGTCGCCGACGGTGAGATAGACCGTGCCGCCCCGCCTGGGCGCGCCGGGTCCGAAATCCTGGGCGCGGGCTTCGTCCACGAGCCGGGCGCGGTCGGCGAGATAGCCTTCGTCGAGCAGATGGTGCTCGGCCACCTCGCGCATGTGGTCGCGGTCTGCGACATGGGCGTGCAGGTCGCGGAAGGCGAGCTTTATCGCCTCGATCTGAAGGTGCAGCGCCTCGGCACTGTCGACGGCGTAGCGGTCGAGTCCGAGGTGCTGGAGCATTCCGAGCGCCATGAGCGCGGCGATGCCCTGACCGCTGGGCGGGATCTCGTGCAGTTCGGCGTCGCCGTAGCGCTGGCTGATCGTTCCGCACCAATCGTGGCGGTGTTCGCCGAGATCGTCCTCGGTCATCGCGCCGCCGGTCTCGCGGGCGAAGGCTACGATGCGCTCGGCCAGCTCGCCGCGATAGAAGGCCTCGCCACGGGTCTCGGCGATCAGGCGCAGCGAGCGCGCGAGATCGTCGCTGCGAAAGAGCGTGCCGGCAGCGGGGGTGCGGCCGTCGGGCATGAAGTGCTGTGAATAGCCCGGCTGGTCGTGAAGTGCCTCCGCGCCCTGGGCCCAGAGTGAAGCGATGATCGGCGAGACGAGAAAACCCTGCTCCGTATAGCCGATGGCGGGCTCGATCAGCGTCTCGAAGTCGAGTTTGCC
>JBBQRM010000065.1:0-10462 GCA_038214855.1 Rhodobacterales bacterium
ATGCGTCTGGCCCATCTTGAAGGTGAGAGCCTTGCCGAAGGCGGCCCCGAAGGGCACTTTATCGAGGAAACCGCCATAAACGCCGGGAACTGAGACTGTGCCAGCTTTCCGACACGACTGGATCGCCTCGCGCAGCACATGCGGGCGATCGGTGCCGAGCCGGACGACCTGCTTCGCCTTGTCCGCCACCGCATCAATGCTCGCGCCGTGCGATTCCATGCCGACGGCGTCAATGCAGGAGTCCGGGCCGCGACCGCCGGTCATCTCCTTGAGCGTGTCAATGACGTCGCTCTCCTCGTAGTTGATGATCTCCGCGCCTGCCTTGCCCCGCGCCATCGCCAGCCGCTCCGGGACGCGATCAATGGCGATCACCCGCTCCGCGCCGAGCATCAAGGCGCTCTTGATCGCGAACTGTCCGACCGGGCCGCAGCCCCAGATGGCGACAACGTCGCCCGGCTTGATGTCGCAGTTCTCAGCCGCCATGTAGCCGGTCGGAAAAATGTCCGATAGGAAGAGCACCTGATCGTCCGGCAGCGAATCGGGCACCTTGATCGGCCCGACATCGGCGAACGGCACGCGCGCATATTCCGCCTGGCCGCCCGCGTAGCCGCCGAACATGTGCGAGTAGCCATAGAGCGCGGCGGGGGAGAAGCCGTACGCCTTCTCTGCCATCCATGCGTTCGGATTGGAGTTGTCGCAGGCGGACCAGAGCTGCTGCTCGCAGAAGTAGCAGTGCCCGCAGGCGATGGTGAAGGGGACGACGACGCGATCCCCTTTGCGCAGGTTCGTGACCTCCTTACCCACCTCGACGATCTCGCCCATGAACTCGTGGCCGAGCACGTCGCCCTTCTCCATCTGCGGCATGAACCCGTCGAAGATGTGCAGGTCCGAGCCGCAGATCGCGGTCGAGGAAACCTTGAGGATCGCATCCCTCGGATGCTCGATGGAGGGGTCGGGCACCGTGTCCACCTGGACGTTGCCGGTGCCGTGGTAGGTGACTGCGCGCATGGGCTCTCTCGTATACTGAAGCTCGCACGCTCAACAGCCGGGGATGCCGAATGTTCCGTCTGCGCGCAGCGGGCTCATGCTGGCGCCGCTTCATTGGCCCAGAAGCGCGCCCCGCCATCCTGTCTCGCCCGGCGGCAGCGCCCGTCAGCCCCGTCACGCCGAAGGCTTGCCTTCGGTACGACGCGGGCGCTTCTCGCCCACGCGCGGACGCGCGCTGCCCTCGTTTCGGAGCATAGGCGCCGGAGACATCGACGGAACCAATCGAACGGAGCCCGCCTCAGGTCGCGCGCCGGCGGCTCTCGACGATGTAGATCTCGCGCAGCCGCCGCGTGACCGGCCCCGGCCGGCCACAGCCCACGGCTTCGCCGTCGATCGCCACCACCGGCGTCACGAAGGCCGAGGCGGCGGTGACGAAGGCCTCCGCCGCGTCCTTCGCCTCGGCGAGCGTGAAGGCGCGCTCCTCGATGCGCATCTGCGCCCCCCGCGCGTAGGCGAGCACCGCGGCGCGGGTGATCCCGGGCAGGATCGCGGTCGACAGGTCGCGGGTGACGATGGTGCCGTCGCGGGTGACGATATGGGCGTTGCTCGACGTGCCTTCGGTGACGAACCCGTCCTCGATCATCCAGGCGTCGTCGGCACCGGCGGCCCGCGCCATCATCTTGCACATCGAGGGCGCGAGCAGCTGCACCGTCTTGATGTCGCGCCGCGCCCAGCGCAGGTCGGGGACCGAGATCACCCGGATGCCCTCGCGCCCCGAAGCCGTGTCGGCCAGCGGCTTTTCCTGGGTGAACATCACCAGGCTCGGCCGCGGATCGGACGGATAGGCGAAGTCGCGCTCGGCGGCCCCGCGGGTGATCTGGAGATAGACCATTCCCTCGTCGAGACCGTTGCGCGCGACGAGCTCGCGGTGGATCGCTTCCAGCTCCGCCTCGTCCACCGGCGCCGCGAGCCCGACCTCGCCCAGCGAGCGCGCGAGACGCCGCGCGTGGCCCGGGAAGTCGATCAGCTTGCCGCCGAGCACGCTCGTCACCTCGTAGACGCCGTCGGCGAACAGGAAGCCGCGGTCGAAGACGCTGATCTTCGCCTCCGCCTCGGGCAGGTAGTCGCCGTTCACATAGACGATCCGTGCCATCCTACCCCCAGAGCGCGCGCGCGGGCGGGTGCACGCCGGCCGCGTCGTAGGTGAGCGGATGCGCGCGGTCGCGCGCCAGCAGGAGCGGCCCGTCGAGGTCCGTCACCCGCGCCCCCTGCGCCACCAGCACCGCCGGCGCCATGCCGAGGGACGTTCCGACCATGCAGCCGACCATCACCGCGTAGCCCTGCGCGCGGGCCGCGTCGCGCAGCTTGAGCGCCTCGGTCAGCCCGCCGGTCTTGTCGAGCTTGATGTTGACCATGTCGTACTTGCCGGCGAGATCCGCGAGACTTGCGCGGTCGTGGCAGCTCTCGTCGGCGCAGACCGGCAGCGGCCGGACCATCCGCGCCAGCGCCTCGTCGTCGCCCGCGGGCAGCGGCTGCTCGACCATCTCGACGCCGAGGGACGCGAGCCGCGGCGCGAGCTCCAAATACGCGTCGGCACTCCAGCCCTCGTTCGCATCGACGATCAGCCGTGCCTTCGGCGCCCCGTCGTGCACCGCCTCGAGCCGCGCCAGATCGCCCGGCACCCCCAGCTTGATCTTCAGGAGCGGCCGGTGGGCCTCGGCCTCCGCCGCCGCGCGCATCGCCTCCGGCGCGTCCAGCGACAGGGTGAAGGCGGTGATCTCGGGGCCCGGCTCCGCGAGCCCCGCGAGCTCCCACACCCGGCGGCCGGCCGTCTTGGCCTCGAGGTCCCACAGCGCGCAATCGACGGCGTTGCGCGCCGCCCCCGGCGGCAGCAGCGCCTGGAGGCTCTCACGGTCGAAGCCCGGGGCCAGCCCCTCGATCTGCGCCGTCACGCTGTCGAGGCTCTCGCCGTAGCGGGCGTAGGGCACGCATTCCCCGCGTCCCTCCGCGCCCTCCGCGTTCAGCGTCACGGTCAGCACCTCGGCCTCGGTGCGGCTGCCGCGGCTGATGGCGAAGGCCCGCGCGAGCGGGAAGACCTCGCGCGTCACCGCCACCCTCATGGCAGCGCCTCCACCAGCCGGGCAGCACCCTGCCGGAACGGATCGACGCAGGGCAGGCCGAGCCGCGCCTCGACCTCGGCGAGATGCGCCATCGCCTCGGCCTCGGGCAGCGCCGCAGTGTTGATCGAGATGCCGGTCACCGCGACCTGCGGGTTCACCATCCGCGCCATCCGCAGCGACAGGTCCTGCAGCGCCTCGAGCGACGGCAGCCGCATGTCGGGCAGCCCGCGCATGTGGCTGCGCGTCGGCTCGTGACACAGGATCAGCGCATCCGGCTGGCCGCCGTGGATCAGCGCCAGCGTCACCCCGGAGAAGGACGGGTGGAACAGGCTCCCCTGCCCCTCGATCAGGTCCCAATGCGCAGGCTCCGCATCCGGCGTCAGCCATTCGATCGAGCCGGCCATGAAATCGGCGATCACCGCGTCGAGCGGCACGCCGTCGCCGGTGATCAGGATCCCCGTCTGCCCGGTCGCACGAAACGTCGCGGCCATCCCCCGCGCGCGCATCTCGCGCTCCATCGCGAGGGCCGTGTACATCTTGCCGACCGAGCAATCGGTGCCGACCGCGAGACATCGCTTGCCGCTTCGGGGCTTGGCGTCGGCGATGGGGTAGCGCACCGTGGGCACGCGCACGTCGTGCAGGCTCCGGCCGTGGCGCCCGGCCGCCGCGACCAGCTCCGGCTCGTCGCGCAAGAGCCGGTGCAGGCCGCTCGCGAGGTCGAGCCCCGCCGCGAGCCCCGCGCGCAGCACCTCGATCCACTCCGGCGCGATCACCCCGCCACGGTTCGCGACCCCGATCACCAGCGTCCGCGCGCCCGCCGCCGCCGCCGCCTCGACCGACATGTCCGGCAGGCCGAGATCGGCCTTGCAGCCCGGCAGCCGCAGCTGCCCCAGCACCGCCTCGGGCCGCCAGTCGCGTATCCCCTGCGCGACCTTCGCCGCGAGCGGATCGGGCGCGTCGCCGAGAAACAGCAGATACGGCATCTCGATCATAGGCGCCCCGGCTCCCCGCTCGCGCCCGACCCTAGCAAAGCCCGCGCCCGACGCCACCACCAATTCGCCGCGGCCCATCGGGGAAACACTGCGGTTCCGCGCCCGGCCTTTACCTCCGGGCCTCCGCCTGCACATTGCGTGACAGCAACAGGAGGACGCCATGGGATTTCTGCGCGACGGCGAATGGCACGATGCCTGGTACGACACCAAGGCGAGCGGCGGGCGGTTCGAGCGGACCACCACCACCTGGCGCAACTGGATCACCGAGGACGGGGCGCCCGGGCCGAGCGGCGAGGGTGGCTTTCCCGCCGAGAGCGGCCGCTACCACCTCTACGTCTCGCTCGCCTGCCCCTGGGCGCACCGCACGCTGATCTTCCGCGCGCTCAAGGGGCTCACCGAGCACATCTCGGTAGACGTCGTGCATCCCTTCATGGGCGCGGACGGCTGGAGCTTCGATGCCGACTACCGAGGGGCCACCGGCGACCGGCTGATGGGCAAGCGCTTCCTGCGCGAGGTCTACACGCAGGCGGACCCGCGCGCCTCCGGCCGGGTGACGGTGCCGGTGCTGTGGGACAAGGCGCGGGGCACCATCGTCTCCAACGAATCCGCTGAGATCGTCCGGATGCTGAACTCAGCCTTCGACGGCATCACCGGCAACACCGACGACTACTACCCGCGGGACCTGCGCACCGAGATCGAGGCGGTGAACGACCGCGTCTATCCGGGCCTCAACAACGGCGTCTACCGCGCCGGCTTCGCGACCACCCAGAGTGCCTACGACGAGGCCGCAGCCGAGGTGTTCGCCACGCTCGACTGGCTGGAGCCGCGGCTGGAGCGGGCGCGCTACATCGCGGGCCCGCGCCTGACAGAGGCCGACTGGCGGCTCTTCACCACCCTCGCAAGGTTCGATCTCGTCTACCACGGGCACTTCAAATGCAACCGGCGGCGGCTCGTGGACTATCCCGCGCTCTGGGCCTATGCGCGCGACCTCTACCAGCACGAGGGGGTGCGCGAGACGGTGGATTTCGACCACATCACCCGGCACTACCACACCAGCCACGAGACGATCAGCCCGCACCGGATCGTGCCCTTGGGCCCCGACCTCGACTGGGAGGCAGCCCCCGGACGCGCGTCTCAGCCGCCTGCCGCCGCGCGCAGCCGCGAGGCGTGACGGCCGCCGTAATGCTCGAGCAGGGCCGCCATGTCGGCGGGCCTGAGCGGCGCGCTCATCACGCTGCGGGCGTTGGGGATCAGCTCGAAGATCGCGCCGTCCGAGAAGAAGCCCCGCGCCGAGACCGCGATGATCGGCACATCGGGGTTGCGGTAGGTCGCGAAGTCCGACACCGCCAGCGCCTCGCCCTCGGGCAGTTCCATGTCGAGCACCACCGCGTCGAACGGCTGCGCGCGCAGCGCCGAATAGGCCGCTTCGAGATAGCCGACGACGGTGCAGGTGAGCCCCCGCCGCGCGAGAAACTTGGCCCAGATCTGCGCGAGGTCTTCGTTGCCGTGGACGATCAGGATCTGCATGCCAAGCTCGTGCTCTCGATATGGCTTCGGTACGCCCGCTTGGGCGCCTGCCTGCGCTTATTAACCTATACCCGAATCAGACGATGGCAAACACCCCGTCCCGTGCGGTGCGGCTGCGGCACCGCGTCGGGCGGAAACCCGCTCGCTGCCCGAAATGCGCCGCTCGCCCGGCCGGGCGCCAGATCGGGCTTGCACGCCGGCCGCGACCCGCAGAGGCTCGGGAGCGGGCACAGGAGGGAAAAAGCCATGGACGGGCAGACATCGCAGCGGGAGGACATCGTGCTGATCGAGGGGGCGCGCACCGCCATCGGCACCTTCGGCGGCAGCCTCGCCGGCACCCCGCCCGTCGCGCTCGCGGCCACGGTCGCGCGCGCGGCGCTCGAGCGCGCGGGCGTCGAGGGCGGCCAGATCGGCCACGTCGTCTTCGGCCATTTGATCGACACCGAGCCGCTCGACCTGTACCTCAGCCGCGCCGCCGCCATCGAGGCCGGCATCCCCGACAGCGTGCCGGCGATGAACGTCAACCGGCTCTGCGGCTCCGGCGCGCAGGCCGTCGTCTCGGCGGTCCAGGCGCTGGCGATGGGAGACGCCGACTTCGCGCTCGCCGGCGGCGCCGAGAGCATGTCGCGCGCGCCCTATACCCTGCCCGCCGCGCGCTGGGGGCAGAAGATGGGAGATGCAGGCGGCGTCGACATGCTGACCGGCGCGCTCTCCTGCCCCTTCGGCACCGGCCACATGGGCGTGACCGCCGAGAACGTCGCGAGCGAACACCAGATCACCCGCGCCGATCAGGACACCTTCGCCCTCGAGAGCCAGACCCGCGCCGGCCGCGCCATCGCCGAGGGCCGCTTCCAGAGCCAGATCGTGCCGGTCGAGGTCCGCGTGAAGCGCGATACCGTGGCCTTTGCCACCGACGAGCACCCCAAGGCCACGACGCTCGATGCGCTCGCGGGCCTGCGCCCGGTCTTCCGCAAGGACGGCACGGTCACCGCCGGCAACGCCAGCGGCATCAACGACGGCGCCGCGGCGATGGTGCTCGCCACCGCCGGCGCCGCCGAGCGCGCGGGGCTCCGCCCCAAGGCGCGCATCCTCGGCTACGCCCATGCCGGGGTGCGGCCTGAGGTGATGGGCATCGGTCCGATCCCGGCGGTCCGCAGGCTCCTGGAGCGGCTGGGGATGCAGGCGGACGATTTCGAGGTGATCGAGTCGAACGAGGCCTTCGCCGCCCAGGCGCTCGCGGTCAACCGCGGCCTCGGCCTCGATCCCGCCCGCGTCAATCCCAACGGCGGCGCCATCGCGCTGGGCCACCCGGTCGGCGCCACCGGTGCTATCCTCGTGCTGAAGGCGCTGGCCGAACTGGAGCGCACCGACACGCGCCGTGCCCTCGTGACCATGTGCATCGGCGGCGGCCAGGGCATCGCGCTCGCGCTCGAGCGGCTCTGACCTGAACTCGGGTCGACGCCCTCCAGGTGATCCGTTGGGAGCCGATGACCCGGAGCCCTCGGCGAAGGACGAGGGGGGTGCAGCCCGAGCGACGCGCGCAAGCGGCCCGCGCCTGCCGTCACACCGGAGGCGTGCCTTCGGCACGACGCAGGCAGGCGCGAACCGATCTGTCGCGGGACAATCAGGCGCTACCCTCCTATAGAAGCCCGCCCGCACCGCCGCTCGGATGAAGTGTCCATGACCCCCTCGCCGCGCGCTTGGTCGCTGGAGCACCGGGGCCCATCGCTCGCGAAACGATTTTCCCCAGCAGGACGACCGCGGCGAGGCGGGGGAAAATCCTTTCCATGTGGTAAATGCCCCGCAATTATATGAACAATTTCAGGGTCTTGCAGTTTTGCTCAACCTTGAGCACCCCCGCTCATTTCTCCACCACGCTCTCGAACCCCTCGAACTGCGGCGGCCCCAGATACATCGGCTTCGCCTGCCCCGCGCCGGCATGGGCCTGTCGGAACGGGGCCGAGCGGGTCCAGGCCTCGAAGGCGGCCCGGGTCTCCCAGACCGAATGCGAAACGTAGAGCGTGTGATCCTCCGCCTCCGGCCCCTTGAGCAGCTTGAAGTCCCGGAAACCCGCGACCTCGGCGAGCCGGCTGTCCCGCTCGCGCCACATCGTCTCGAAATCCGCCTCCGCGCCCTTGCTCACCCGAAACCGGTTCATCGCCACGAACATCGCCCTCACTCCCCGCTCAGAATCCACCGCGCCGCCTTCTCCGCCATCATCTGCACCGGCGCGTGGGTGTTGCCGCTGACGATGGCGGGCATCGCCCCGGCATCGACCACCCGCAGCCCCGAGATCCGCCCGCCCCGCCCGTCGCGGACCCGCAGATGCGGGTCGAGCACCGCGAGCCCGTCGCCGTCCGGCCCCATCGCCGTCGTGCCGACCGGATGGAAGATCGTCGTCGCGATATCGCCCGCGAGCCGCGCGAGATCCGCGTCGCTCTGGCATTCCACCCCCGGCTTCCACTCGACGGGATCGAACCGCGCCAGCGCCGGCTGGCCGACGATCCGCCGCGTCACCCGCAGGCTGTCTGCCGCGACCTTCCGGTCGGCCTCCGTCGCGAGGTAGTTCGGCCGAATCTTCGGCGCCTCCCTCGGGTCGGCCGAGCCGATCGCCACGCTGCCGCGGCTGGTCGGGTTGAGGTTGCACACGCTCGCGGTGAAGGCCGGGAAGTCGTGCAGCCCGTCGCCGAAGGCCTCGAGGCTCAGGGGCTGGACGTGGAACTCGATATTGGCGTGGTTCAGCCCCGGCGCCGAGCGGGTGAAGGCGCCGAGCTGGCTCGGGGCCATGCTCATCGGCCCCGAACGGGTCAGCGCGTATTCCAGCGCGATCCGCGCCTTGCCGATCCAGCCGCGGGTGGCGGTGTTCAAGGTCTTTGCCCCCGTCACCTTGTAGATGCTGCGGATCTGGAGGTGGTCCTGGAGGTTCTCGCCGACGCCGGGCAGGTCGGCCGCGACCTTGATGCCGTGGCTGCGCAGCAGCGCCCCCGGCCCGAGCCCCGAGAGTTGCATCAGCTTGGGAGAGTTGATCGCCCCCGCACACAGGATCACGGCGCGCGCTGCCGTCACCGCCTGCCGCGCGTCCACGCGCCGCACCGAGGCGCCGGTGCAGGCGAGGCCGCCCGGTCGCTGCTCGAGCGTCAGCCGCTCGACCTCCGCCCCGGTCCAGAGCGCGAGGTTCCGGCGGCGGCGGACGGCCGGCGGCAAAAAGGCGCAAACGGCATTCCAGCGCCAACCGCGCCGCTGGGTCACCTCGAAGAAGCCCAACCCCTCGTTGTCGCCGTCGTTGAAGTCGGGCCGCCGCGGGATGCCGGCCTCGACCGCCGCCGCCTCGACCGCCTCGAGCAGGTCCCATCGCAGCCGCTGCTTTTCGACCCGCACCTCGCCGCCGCGTCCGTGCAGGCCGGCGAAGGCTTCGTCGGGGGTGCCGTCCATCCGCCAGTGATGCTCGTGGGCGCGGAAGTCCGGCAGCGCGTTCTCCCACGACCAGGCCGGTTCACCAGTCACCTCGGCCCAGCCGTCGTAGTCGCGGGCCTGGCCGCGCATGTAGATCATGCCGTTGATCGACGAGCAGCCGCCCATCACCTTGCCGCGGGGATAGCGCAGGCTTCGGCCGTTCAGGCCCGGGTCAGGCTCGGTCGCGTACATCCAGTCGGTGCGGGGGTTGCCGATGCAATAGAGATAGCCCACGGGGATGTGGATCCAGTGGTACCTGTCGGGCGGGCCTGCCTCGATCAGCAGCACCCGGTTGCCGGGATCGGCGCTCAGGCGGTTGGCGAGCAGGCAGCCGGCGCTGCCGGCACCGACGATCACGTAGTCGAAGGCCTCGTCCATCGCCCGAGCATGGCCGAGCGGGCCAGTGAGCTCAAGCCCGTCGTATTCGGATCGTTCGGTGTGAAAGAACGAGGCTTTCACCGTGAAAGCGGAACATGGGTATTGATTTTGAACGAGAAAATCTGCCGAATTTACCCGATCTTAAGCTGTGTTAACGCGCGGGCGATGCGCCAACGCCGTCTCGAGCGCGGTGGCGAGGCGCTCGACCAGCGTCTCGATCTCGGCGTCGGTGACGATGAAGGGCGGCGCCAGCAGCACGTGGTCGCCGCGGGCGCCGTCGGCGGTGCCGCTCGACGGGTAGCAGATGAGGCCGGCCTCGAAGGCTTCGCGCTTGATCGCGGCGGCGATGCCGAGGCCGGGGTCGAAGGGGGTCTTCGTCTCCCGGTCGGCGACGAGCTCGATGCCCCAGAAGAGGCCGCGGCCGCGGATGTCGCCGACGTGGGGATGCTGGCCGAGCCGGTCGCGCAGCGCGGCCTCGAGGCGGGCGCCCTGCTGCCGGACGCGGGCGATCAGGTCGCGCTCGCGGATCGCGGTCAGCACCGCGAGGCCGGCGGCGGCGGCGACCGGGTGGCCCTGATAGGTGTGGCCGTGGCGGAAGGCGCCGGAGCCTAGCGCGATGGCGTCGTGGATGCGCGCGGTGCAGAGCGCCGCACCGATGGGCTGATAGCCGGCGCCGAGGCCCTTGGCGATGGTGAGGATGTCGGGCGCGATGCCTTCGGCCTCGCAGGCGAAGAGATGCCCGGTCCGGCCCATGCCGCACATCACCTCGTCGAGGATCAGCAGCACGCCGTGGCGGTCGCAGATCGCGCGGATGCGCTCGAAATAGCCCGGGGCTGGCGGGACCGCCCCGAGGGTCGCACCGACCACCGTCTCGGCGACGAAAGCGAGCACCGTCTCCGGGCCGAGGCGCAGGATCTCGTCGTCGAGCGCCTGCGCCGCGCGCGCGCCGTAGGCCTCTGGGCTCTCGCCGTCGCGCCGGTGGCGGTAGGCGTAGCACGGGGCGAT
>JBBQRM010000066.1:0-10437 GCA_038214855.1 Rhodobacterales bacterium
ACCGACGTGACCACCTTCGACGCGAAGGGCGCGGGGAAGATGGCCCAGTATTTGGGATTCATGCTCGGGATCCACGGAGCTGCGATCCGCCCCAGTTCGCTCTCCAGACAGTGGCGAAAAATGCGCCGGGCCTTCAAACAAACTCGACGGATTGCAGAGGCCGAAATCGCTGCGGGTCGTGCCGATCGTGCCTATACGAAGCGTCTTCGCCGACGGTTTACGCCCCTAAAGTTTCGTAACTTCTCTTCCTACGCACGCCGGAGCGCAGCGGCGTTTGATCGCAGTCCTGCGATACGGCGGCAAATTTTGCGTTTCGAGCGCGCTGTAGAGCAGGAGTTGCAACAACTTCAGAGCCTAAACACGGCGCGGGAACTGCACGCTAGCCCACATCCGAATGACCCTTCGGCAGCTTGACAATTAACAAGTGGTAAATTTGTCTTTAATTTTCCAATGAAATCAAGCCCCCCCTGCACCTTTCACAGTGAAAGCCCCGATTTTCACACCCGGCCCCCTCAGCCCGTGAACCGGACCCGGGCCCGGCGCGGCCCCTCGGGGCAGTCGAGGAAGGCCGCCCCGTTCGGCCCGAGCGCCAGCCTGCCGCCCTCCAGCCCCGCCGCCTGCCCCGGCCCGCCCTCGGCCATCGCCAGCCCCTCGACCCCCATCTCGACCGGCGCCGTGCCGAGGTTGAACACGCAGGCCACCGCCCGCTCCCCCTCGACCCTCAGATACGCCAGCACCGGCTCCGCCGTCCTCAAAAACCGCATCTCTCCGGCCCTAAGCTCCGGCCGGCTCCGCCGCCATGCCAGCATCTCCCGGTAAAAGCCGAGCACCGAGCCCGCCGCCCCCTCCTGCCCCGCCGCGTGCCGCGCCGCCTGCGCCGGCTTGATCGGCAGCCACGGCGTGCCGGTCGAGAACCCCGAGCTCGCGTTCCCCCCGTCCCAGGGCATCGGCGTCCGCGCCCCGTCGCGACCCTTGTACTCCGGCCAGAACCTGATCCCCGACGGGTCCGTCAGCTCCTCGAACCTGAGCTCCGCCTCCGTCAGCCCCAGCTCCTCCCCCTGATACAGGCACACCGACCCCCGGAAGCTCAGCAGCATCGCCGCCGCCTGCCGCGCCAGCGCCTCCGGGCTCGCCCCGAACCTCGCCCAGCGGCTCACGTGCCGCACCACGTCGTGGTTGGAAAAGCTCCAGCACGGCCACCCGTCCGGCGCTTGCCCGAAGAACGTCTCGATGCAGGCCCGGAAGTGCTTCGCCGAGAACTCCTCGTTCAGCATCTCGAACGCATAGGCCATGTGCAGCCGGTCGGACCCCCGCGTATAATCCGCCATGATCCGCACCGCCTTCGCGTGGCTCTCCCCGATCTCGCCGACCGTGGTGCGCGCCTCGTACGCGTCCGTCAGCGCCCGGATCCGGTTCAGGAACCCGATGTTCTCCGGCTGGTTCCGCGACCGGGTGTGGTGCTGCATCGCGTAGGGATTGACCGGCGGCCACTGCTCCCCCTTCGTCCGCGGCCGCGCCGGCGGGTTCGGCCGCAGCTTCGCGTCGTGGAAATAGTAGTTCACCGTGTCGAACCGGAACCCGTCCACGCCCCGTTCCAGCCAGAACCGCATCACCTCGACGAGCGCGTCCTGCACCGCCGGGTTGTGGAAGTTCAGGTCCGGCTGGCTCACCAGGAAGTTGTGCAGGTAGTACTGCCTGCGGGTGGCGTCCCACTCCCATCCCCGCCCGCCGAAGACCGAGGCCCAGTTGTTGGGCGGGCTCCCGTCAGGCTTCGGATCGGCCCAGACGTACCAGTCGGCGCGCGGGTTGTCGCGCGAGGACCGGCTCTCGAGAAACCACGCGTGCCGGTCCGACGTATGCGACAGCACCTGATCGATGATCACCTTTAGCCCCAGCTCATGCGCCCGCGCGACCAGCCGGTCGAAATCCTCGAGCGTCCCGAACATCGGGTCGATGTCGGTATAGTCCGACACGTCGTAGCCCATGTCGTCCATCGGCGAGGGAAACACCGGCGACAGCCACACCGCATCGACCCCGAGCTCTGCCACGTAGGGGAGCCGCTCGATGATGCCGGGAAGGTCGCCGATCCCGTCGCCGTCGCTGTCCTGGAACGAGCGGGGGTAGATCTGATACGTCACGCTGCCCCGCCACCACTCGTCCATTCGCTCGCTCCCGCGCCTGTTGTGCGCGCCCTCTAGCATCGGCGGCGTGCCGGCTCAAACCGTTTCAGTGGCGTCACGCCTTCGAGAACCCTGGCAGGGCCCGAACGATTAGTGTGGAACGGTTTCGCCTGACGCCTTAAAGCATCTGCCGGGGGTCCCGAGTGCAACCGATAACGAGGAGTAGACAGATGAAGACAGGATTGGTCCTAGTCGCCACCGCGGCCTTCGTGATCAGCGGCTGCACCACCGACTACCAGACCCAGCGCCAGATCGAATGCGGCGCGGGCGTTCTGGGCGGCGCCGCGGTCGGGGGCATCCTCGGCAACCAGGTCGGCGGCGGAACCGGCAAGCGCGTGGCCACCGCGGTCGGCGCCGGTGCGGGTGCTGCAGCGGGCACGCGCCTGCCCGCCTGCCGGTAGGCGAACCCGTCGTCCTCGCGACGACCGCCCGAACGGCCCCGCTCCGGCGGGGCCGTTCTTGCTCGACGCGTCGTCAGGCGGCCCGCGACCCGCGCAGCCCCTCGGGTATCCAGTCGCCGTGCGCCTCGAGCAGCGCCTCCACCAACGCCGCGATCTGATCGAGGTCGAGCTCGGCTGCCGTGTGCGGGTCGAGCATCGCTGCGTGATGCACGTGCTCGCGCCGGCCGGTCAGCACCGCCTCGACCGTCAGCTGCTGGACGTTGATGTTGGTCTGCATCAGCGCCGCGAGCTGCACCGGCAGCCGCCCCACCCGCACCGGCCGCAAGCCACTGCCGTCCACCAGGCACGGCACCTCGACGCAGGCGTCCGCCGGCAGGTTTTCGATGATCCCGTCGTTGATCACGTTGCCGTAGACCACCCGTGGCTGGCCGGTCTCTATCGAATGGATGATCTCCGAGCCGTACTCGACGCTGCGGGTCACCTCGACCGGCTTTCCCGGATCGAGCAGGTCGCGCGACAGCCCCTCCCACGCGGCGATCTGGGCCTCGCAGCGGCGGGGGTATTCGTCGAGCGGGATGTTGAATCGCTCGATCAAGTCCGGGCGGCCGCGCTTGATGAAATACGGCACATATTCCGCGAAATGCTCCGAGCTCTCGGTGACGAAATAGCCCAACCGCCGGAACATCTCGTAGCGCACCCGGTTCGTGGGCGGCACCCGCCCCTCGTCGATGACCCGGTGGAGGAGCGGCGTCAGGTCCTGTCCGTCGCGCTTCAGCCTGAGGTAGAAGGCCATGTGGTTGATCCCGGCCACCAGATAGTCGATCTCGTCCACCCGCGCGCCGATGTCCGCGGCGATCTCTCCGGCGGTGTGCCGCACCGAGTGGCACAGCCCGACGGTGCGGATGCGAGTCGCGCGGTTGAGCCCCATGCAGTTCATCGCCATCGGGTTCACATAGTTGAGGTGCAGCACCTCGGGGCAGAGCCGCTGCATGTCGCGCGCCATCTCGATCAGCACCGGGACGGTGCGCAGTGCCCGCATGATGCCGCCGATCCCGAGCGTGTCGGCGATTGTCTGCTCCCGCCCCGCGGCCTTGGGCAGCGCGAAATCCGTCACCGTCCCGGGCCGGAAACCCGCGACCTGGATCATGTTGATCGCGTAGTCTGCGCCTTCGCGGGCGCGGGCCCGGTCGGTCGTGACGCTGATCGTGGCGCGCGCCGCCAGCGCCCGGTCGATCCGGCGCGCCACAACCTCGGAGGCGCGGAGCCGCGCCTCGTCGATGTCGTGAAGCACGATCCGGGCAGCTTGGAGCTCGGGGTAAGAGAGGATGTCGCCGATCAGGTTCTTGGCGAAGACCGTGGAGCCTGCGCCGAGGAAGGCGATCTTGGGGCTGCGCATGGGCGTTCTCTCCGGTACCGGCAGGGCGCGCCGGCGCAGCCGCGCGCATAGAGCCGCGCCGCCGGAGCGTCAAGCCTACGAAATCCCTTTCCATCTCCCGGCGATGCAATAGTCTCAGGCAAAGCTTTGTGCGGGACGGCGACAATGGGACAGATTGTGACCTTCGCCCAGCAGAAGGGCGGCGCCGGCAAGACCACCGTGCTCGCGCATCTGGCCGTGGCCTTCGCCCGGAGCGGCCTAAGCGTGGCGCTGATCGACCTCGATCCGCAGGCCTCGCTCGCGCATTGGGGCGAGGCCCGGGCCGACCCCGGCCTCACCGTCGCCCGCTCCAAGGACTACCGCGCCGGCGCCGACATGAAGGCGGCCGCCCGCAGCCACGACCTGGTGCTGGTCGATTGCCCGGGCGCTGCCTCCAACCTGCTCGACGCGGCGCTGCGCGAGAGTGACCTGGTCATTGCCCCCTGCCAGCCCGCGGCGATGGACGTCTGGGCCTCCCGCAGCGTTCTCGAAGCTGCCGCGCGGCAGAGGACGCCGGTTCGCGTCCTGCTCAACCGCGTGCCGCCGCGCGCGGGCGACGTCGAAGAAGCGCGCGAGGCGCTGGCGGAGGCGGGGGCCGCGCTCCTGGAGGCCCGGCTTGGCAACCGCGTCGCCTTCGCCCAGGCGATGCGCAGCGGCCGCACCGCGCCCGAGATTGCCCGCCGCTCCCCCGCCGCCGCCGAGACCGAGGCGCTGCGTGCCGAGATCGCGACGCTTCTCGCCGCGCTTTGAGCCGCGACGGCCGGACCCGCCTTGACACCGCGGCGGCCATGCCGGATTCAGTCACCGGCGCGCAGGCGCCGCCAGGCGGGGGAGCGCGCATGAGGAAGGTCTACGGCACCGCGGCGGAGGCGCTCGACGGTGTGCTCTTTGACGGCATGACCATCGCGGCGGGAGGCTTTGGCCTCTGCGGCATTCCTGAGCTTCTGATCGCGGCGATCCGCGATGCGGGCACGCGCAATCTCACCATCGCCTCGAACAACGCGGGCGTGGACGACTTCGGCCTCGGCCTCCTGCTTCAGAGCCGTCAGGTGAAGAAGATGATGTCATCCTATGTCGGCGAGAACGCCGAATTCATGCGCCAGTATCTCGCCGGCGAGCTCGAGCTCGAGTTCAATCCCCAAGGCACGCTCGCCGAACGGATGCGCGCCGGCGGCGCCGGCATCCCCGGCTTCTACACGAAGACCGGCGTCGGCACCGTCGTCGCCGAGGGCAAGGAGCACAAGGACTTCGACGGCGAGACCTACATCCTGGAGCGCGGGATCGCGGCCGACCTCGCGATCGTCAAGGCGTGGAAGGCCGACGACACCGGCAACCTGGTGTTCCGCAAGACCGCCCGCAACTTTAATCCGCCGGCGGCGATGTGCGGCCGGGTCTGCGTGGCGGAAGTCGAGCAGATCGTCCAGCGCGGTGAGCTCGACGGCGACCTGATCCACCTGCCCGGCATCTACGTGCACCGCCTGATCCAGGGCGAGCACGAGAAGCGCATCGAACAGCGGACGATCCGCGCGGCATAAGGAAACTCAAGATGTTCACAGAGGAAGACGGGGCGGGCGAGACCGCCATCTCCTACACCGACCAGTTCGTCGATGCCGGGATCGCGAAGCTCGACGACCGCTTCGGCAAGGGTTACGCCGAGAAGAACCCGCAGGCGCTGGCGGCCTATATCGCGGCGTCCGCTAGCAACCTCAACGCCTTCATGACCGCGGCGATGGCGATGCAGGGCGCGGCTCTCGACGAGGCGTTCGCGACCTTAGAGGAAGAGATCGAACTGCGCCCCACGCCGAAGCCGAAAGGGAAACGCCGCTGATGCCTTGGGACCGCAACCAGATGGCCGCGTGTGCCGCGCAGGAGCTTCGGGACGGGATGTACGTCAACCTCGGCATCGGCATCCCGACGCTGGTGTCGAACTTCATCCCCGAGGGTGTGGACGTGACGCTCCAGTCCGAGAATGGGATGCTGGGCATGGGCCCGTTCCCGACCGAGGACGAGGTCGATCCCGACCTCATCAACGCCGGCAAGCAGACCATCACCGAGCTGGCGCGGACCGCCTTTTTCGACAGCGCGACGAGCTTCGCGATGATCCGCGGCGGCAAGATCGCGATGGCGATCCTCGGCGCGATGGAGGTCTCCGAAGAAGGCGATCTGGCGAACTGGATGATCCCGGGCAAGCTCGTCAAGGGGATGGGCGGGGCTATGGATCTCGTCGCGGGCGTCCAGCGGGTGATCGTGATCATGGATCACACCAACAAGGCTGGCGAGAGCAAGCTCCTGCGCGCCTGCACCCTGCCGCTCACCGGCCGTGCGGTGGTCGATCGCATCATCACCAACCTCGGGGTTTTCGACGTGGTCGAGGGCGGGCTGAAGGTCGTCGAGCGCGCCGACGGCGTCAGCGAAGCTGACATCGCCAAGGCGACCGAGGCCCGCCTCGTCGCCTGACACCGCGCGCCGAGCTGCCCGGTGACGGGCCGAGGGTGCGCTTGACCAGAGCCCAAGCCGCTCTTACCCTCGCCGCTTGGGGTTGGTGCGGCATGTCGGCTCCGGCTATGCCCCGTGCGCGCCGGAGATCGAGATGTCCTAGTAGCGATTGCGAGGGGGTGCGGTCATGGCCAAGGCCATCGAGGGTGGGCCGCGGCACGTTCGGCCACTCGGCGGCCGGGCGGCGGCGATGGCTGATCCCTTCGACCCCGTCGCGCTTGAGGAGCGTCTGCGCGCCGCCCGTGCCCGGCGCTCCGAGGCGCTGGCCCGGCGGGCTGCCGCAAACGACGCGCTACCGCCTCAAGCGCCCCCCGCGGCACCGCCCGAACCGCTGGTTGCCTCGCGGCGCCCGGTCCAGCCCTGCGGGACTTCCATCGGACGGCCCGCCCGCCTCGCGGCAGTCGTGATGCTGGCGGGGCTCGCGCTCTCGGCACTTTGGCCGATGCTGCGGGCGGAGAACCCGCCGCCCCGGCCGCTGCGGGTGGCCTCGCTCGCGCCGCTGCTGCCCGCCGAGCCCGCCCCCGCACCGCTCGCAACGCCCGCCCCCGCCCGCTTCGCCGCCACGGTGCCGCCGCCGGCGGCGGCCACAGCGGAACCCGTCCCGACGACGCGCGTTGCCGCTTTGCGCGCGGCACCTGTGGCCCCAGCCTTACCCCCTCCCGCCGCCGCACCCGTCCCGTCGGCGGTGCCCGACCTCGCCGCCCGCCGCCGCGAGATGGAAGAGGCGCTGACGGTGCTCGCCGCCGCACGGGCTTCCGGTGCCCCCGCAGCCACAGCGCCGCCGTCGGCGGCTGCCCGCGAGCTCTCCCCGGAGCCGCATGCGGGTCTTGCCGACCTGCGGATCAGGGTCCTTGCCCCGGCCGGGGCCGATGCCGCAGACCTTCGCGCAACACTCGCTATGCTGCGCGGCGCCGGGCTCGCCGCAGCCATGCCGCTGCGGGCGGGGGTCTCCGTCGGTCGCACGCACCTGCGGGTCTACCACGAGGAAGACCGCGCCCCGGCCGCCCGGCTCGCGGCGCTGCTCAGTTCCGGTGACGCGGCGGCGCCGGTTGAGGTCCGCGACTTCACCCATCTCGCCTCCAAGCCCTCAGCCGGGACCGTCGAGCTCTGGCTGGCTGGCCAGGCGCCGGAAGCAGGCCCCGTCTCGGCACACGCACAGTCTCGCCGCAACGCCGGTGACGCGCCGCGTCCTGCCGCGGCGGCAGCCGACCTCGGGGCACAGATCGGCCGGATCGTCCAGACGATCACCGGCAGCGGCCCGATCCGCGAGCGACAGAGCGGCACCGCCCGCCCCTCGAAGCCTCGTGCTGCCGCTCCGCCCGCGGCGACACCCACACCGCGCGCCGCCCGCGACCCGCAGCACTCGCTCGCCCGCGCGGCCCCCGGTGCCGCTGCGGTCGCGCCGCGCGCAGCGCCGGGCACAGCGGCCAAAGCCCCTGCCGCGCCGAAGCAAGGCGCGACCGGGGCGGCGAGGGCGGAACGCGGCGATAGAGCCGGCGGGAGCGACAAGGGGAGCAAGGCATCCAAGCAGAGCAAGGGCGGCAAGGAAAGCAAGGGCGGAAAGGGAAGAGAGAGCAAAGGCGGCAAAAGCAAGGAGAGCAAAGGCGGCAAGGAGAGCAAAGGCGGCGGCAAGAAGGACAAGTAGACCCGCAGGCTGACGCTCGCCGCGCCTTGGGAGCGGTGGCCGTCCCGCCACCGGAATCCAACCTGGCCTATGTTGCACAGGACACTTATCACATCCGGCGCGGGATATTCGGCGACGTAAGCCCCACTCGCGCCTGCACGGCAGGTTGACCGGCCGCGGAAGAAGGCTTACGTTTTTCCATCGACTGCATCGGACGCTGTGGACTCTGTTGAGTGTCCTGCGCGGGTGAAGTCGGAGGTCTCGGGCGGCTCTTGGCAGTCGCGGGCCGAGAGGGTGCATAGTGGCGGTGAACCGATTTCACAGCGATAAGGACGCCGCAATCGAGGCGTCCGCCGCGCCGATCTGGCGTGCCTCGACCCCGCGCCACGAGGTCACGCCCCCGCCGCGCCCCACGGATCCGTTCGATCCGCTCGACCTCGAAGGGCGGCTACGCGAAGCTCGCGCCCGTCGCAACGCCGCGCTGGCGCGCAAGGATGCGCCGCCCGATGCCGCCCCGGCGCCGAGTTCCCCAGCACAGGCCGAAGATCGGCCCGCTGCCGCTCCGCCGCGCGTGGTCCATCTGCATGCCTTGCAATCTCCGCCGCCGCTGGTGGCGTCTCCCCGGCCGCCGCGCCCACCGCGCCGTACCCGCCGGGCCGGCGGCTGGCTGCTGGCGTCGCTGTTTCTGGCAGGGCTGGCACTGGGTTCGGTTGCCATGGTGACGGCGCCCGACGACCTGCGCGAGCGGGCGGCTGCTCTGTTCGCGCGCCCTGCGGCCGCGCCCAAGGCGACAATCGCCGAGCCCGTCGCGCCCTCGCAACCGCTGCGCGTCGCCATGGTCCCGCCGGCGGCGGAGCCCGCGCCGCAAGCCCCCGACCTGTCTCGTGCCAGCCGTGTTGCTCCCGCGGTCCCGACAGCACCCGAGGCTTTCGCGCCGCCCGGGCCGATCGTCGCGGCCGCAGCGGCACCCCCGCAGGAGCTCGTCGTGGCAGCGGCGCCCGATGCGTCTCCGGGCGACATCCTCCGCGTCTCCTCCGCCGTGCCGGCACCCGCGCCCGTTCCCGCAGCTAAGGAGACAGCGGCTCCCGCGCCAGCCGCTGTCGAAGCGGCGTCAGTTCAGCCTGCGACGGCGACGGAGCAGGCTCCGCTGGTCGCCACGGCCGGCCAGCGCGTGCTCCTCCACGTTCCCGCGAGCGTCCCGGATGATATCGTCCGCCAGGCGACGGAGGCATTGCACGATGCCGGATTTCCACTGGTGAACGCAGTGCCGGTCAACCTCTCGATCAGCCGCACCAACGTCCGCTTCTACCACGACGGCGACGGATCGGCGGCGAACCGGGTGGCGGCGGTGCTGAACGCGAGCCTCGACATCGAGGCGCCGCAGGCCCGCGACTTCACCGGCTTCTCGCCGCTGCCCCAGACCGGGACCCTCGAGGTCTGGTTCGCCGGCCGGGGTGGGGCGGCGGCCGCCCCCTCCCGGCGCGCAGCGGCGGCGGCCCCCGCCGCGGGCCGCACCACCCCCACCGCCTCGCAACTGCGGGCGCGCGAGGCCGAGGCGGCCGAGATCCAGCGCTTGGTCGACAGATCGGTTACCAGCCGCGCCACCGTCACCCGCCGTCTTGATCCGGACCCGGAGCCAGCGCATCCCCTGGGCCGCCTTGGGGCGGAGATCGACCGGGCGGTGGACCGCTTCATGACCGGCAAGCCCTGAGCCCCGCAAGCCGACCGACTGATCTCCTCGAGCAGGTTTCGAGCAGGATGATCTTGCCGGAGATGCTCAGGGTGCTCAAGGTTGAGCAATCCCGTAACTGATTGATTAGGGGAGGCTTTTCTGGTAGCATTAACCGCATGGAAAGGATTGTGGGCCGTTGCGGTCAGGCCGGATGCCGCCCTAGCGCTTCATCCTCCTGATCACCCGATGAGCCAAGACAAAAGCCGTCTAATGCTGTCCAGCGCCTGAAGTATGCCAACCGCCTTGTAGCCGGCGCTCCCGTCGATCCGGTGGATCACCTCCCCCAGTTCCGCTCCGATGCTACCGATGCGAAAAGACAACCGTCTCAGCGTGCTCTTGCGCAGACGCAACGGCCGCGGTTCCGGAAACAGCAGATGCGGCGCATAGTCTGGCACCGGTGGCAGTTTCGTGTTGATGATCTCGCCGATGTCCTCCGCGAAGCCTTTTGCCAGCCGCCCAGAGTTATGCCCAAAAGTTGGTGACGGCTTGATCAGGCGGCGTTTTGAAGTTGCTTGATCCCGTCCTTGAACTCAATCCCCTGAATGACCTCGGGGAGACGGTTTGGCCCTGAGATTTTCCGCCACTTCTTT
>JBBQRM010000067.1:0-10410 GCA_038214855.1 Rhodobacterales bacterium
CCCCGGATAGGCCTCCGCCAGCCAGTCGCGAAAGAGCGGCCCCACCTCGCGCGGCAGGCGAAGCGCCACCCAGCTCGCCGCGACCGCGCCCGCGTCGCGGGCAGCAGTGAGCAGCCGCTCGATCTCGTGGTCGGTGAGCCCCGGGATCACCGGCGCCACCATCACCCGCACCGGACAGCCGGCGGCGCTGAGCGTGCGGATCGCCGCGAGCCGCCGGAGGGGCGCCGCCGCCCGTGGCTCCATCGCCCGGGCGAGGCCCGCGTCGAGGGTGGTGAGCGAGATGCCGACGCGCGTAAGGCCCAACCTTCCCATCGCGCCGAGGATGTCCGCGTCCCGTTCGATCATCGCGCCCTTCGTGACCACCGTCACCGGATGGCCCGCCTCGCGCAGTACCTCGAGGATGCCGCGCATGATCCGGTGCCGCTTCTCGATCGGCTGATAGGGGTCGGTGTTGGTGCCGATGGCGATCGGCGCCACCCGATAGCCGCGCCGCGCCAGCTCCGCCGCAAGAAGCCGCGGCGCCTCGGGCTTCGCCGTCAGCCGCGTCTCGAAGTCGAGGCCGGGCGAGAGGCCGAGGAAGGCGTGGCTCGGCCGGGCGAAGCAATAGACGCAGCCATGCTCGCATCCGCGGTAGGGGTTGATCGAGCGATCGAACGGCACGTCGGGCGAGGTGTTGCGGGTGATGACGCTGCGCGGCCGCTCGAGCGCCACCTCGGTCCTGAGCGGCGGCAGCGGCTCCTCGAGGTCCCAACCGTCGTCGAACGCGACCCGCGCTGCGACCTCGAACCGGCCGCTGCGGTTGCTCGCCGCCCCGCGCGCCCGCCGCCGCGCCGAGGGTACCTGATCCGATTCGTCGCAAATCATGGCGGAAGACTAGAACGAATGCGGAACATCTTCCAGTGCGCGCCGCGAGGTCGGTGACGGCGGGCGGCAGGTCGCATCCCGGCAGCGGGCCTTGCCGCTTCCGTGGCAGGGGTCTATGAGACGATCGCCGCATCCGAGCCCGAGGTTCCGCGTCCCATGGCCGAAGAAGACGACATCATCC
Source organism: Rhodobacterales bacterium (assembly GCA_038214855.1). Taxonomy (GTDB): domain Bacteria; phylum Pseudomonadota; class Alphaproteobacteria; order Rhodobacterales; family Rhodobacteraceae; genus Amaricoccus. The sequence goes on from JBBQRM010000067.1 coordinate 1,046, forward strand.
TGAGCGAGCTCAGCGACGAGGATCTGGTGCTCCAGGTCCATGATGACCTGTACGACGGGCTCAAGGACGAGATCACTGAAGCGGTGAACATCTTCCTCGAGCGCGGCTGGACGCCCTACGACATCCTGACCAAGGCTCTGGTCGAGGGAATGCGGATCGTGGGCATCGACTTCCGCGACGGCATCCTGTTCGTTCCCGAAGTGTTGCTCGCGGCGAATGCGATGAAGGCCGGGATGGCGATCCTCAAGCCGCTCCTGATCGAAACCGGCGCGCCGCGGCTGGGCAAGATGGTGATCGGCACGGTCAAGGGCGACATCCACGACATCGGCAAAAACCTGGTCTCGATGATGATGGAGGGCGCGGGCTTCGAGGTGGTCGATCTCGGCATCAACAATCCGGTGGAGAAGTACCTCGACGCGCTGATCGCCGAGGACGCAGACATCCTCGGCATGTCTGCGCTGCTGACCACGACCATGCCCTATATGAAGGTCGTGATCGACACGATGAAGGAACGCGGCATCCGCGACAATTACATCGTGCTGGTCGGTGGCGCGCCGCTCAACGAGGAATTCGGCCGGGCGATCGGCGCCAACGCCTATTGCCGCGACGCCGCGGTGGCGGTCGAGACGGCGAAGGATTACATTGCGCGCAAGCACAATCAGATGGCGGCCCGCGCCTGAACCGACAGGGACAGGCGCGCCGGCCCCGGGGACGACCGCGCCAATGGAACTCGACGATGACCGGCTGACGCGCGAGGGGTTGGAGAGCCCCGCCCCGGCGGGTCGGGTGCTGATCATCGCCTGCGGCGCGCTCGCCCGCGAGATTCTGGCGCTCAGGGCCGCCAACGGCTGGGCGCATCTCGATCTCACCTGCCTGCCCGCGAACCTCCATCTCTGGCCGGATCGCATCCCAAATGCGGTCGAGGCGGCGGTGCGAGCGGCACGCGGCCGATACGCCTCGATCTTCGTCGCCTATGCCGATTGCGGGACCGGAGGGCTCCTGCAGGCGCGCTGTGCCGACCTCGGCGTCGAGATGATCGCGGGGCCGCATTGCTACGCCTTCTTCGACGGCAACGCGACCTTCGCAACGCGCGGCGACGCCGAGATGCGCGTCTTCTACCTCACGGATTTCCTGGTGCGCCAGTTCGACGCCTTCGTCTGGCGCCCAATGGGGCTCGACCGGCATCCGGAGCTTCGGGATATGATGTTCGGGAATTACGAGGCGCTGGTCTATCTTGCGCAGACCGAGGATCCGGGATTGGATACCGCTGCCCGCCGCTGCGCCGAGCGGCTGGGGCTCGCCTATATTCGGCGGTTCACCGGCTACGGCGATCTTGCCGCGGCGCTGGCGCGCGCCTGAGCGCTATTCCGCCGGATGCTGCCGGCGGGCGCGCACCCGGCGGTCGATCTGGGCGGCCTCGCGGCGCAGGAACCAGATACCGACGCCTGCGACGACAAATCCCATCAGCGGGACGACAAACTCGAAGGTGCTCATCACTTGGCCTCCTTGCGAAGATATCTCAGTATATAGAGCGAAACCACGTGGAATGCGAGTCCATAGCCGCCCCACCAGACCGAGGCCCAGGTGACGGTCACCGGCGTCTCGGTCACCAGGCGCAGCACCGCGAAGCCGATCAGCCCCAGACCGTTCGCGTTCACGAAGCCCGAGATCAGCCTCACCCGCTCGTTGTGCGTCGCCAGCGTGTCGCGCGTGACCCCGGGGCGTCCACCGGAACCGCCCGGCGGGCTCAGAGGTAGTCGCCGCGGCTGAGCGCGTATTTCGCCATCTTCTCGTTGAGCGTCCGGCGGGGCAGGGCGAGCTCGGCCATCACCGCCGAGACCGACCCCTGGTTGCGCCGGAGCGCATGGTCGATCAGCATCTTCTCGAAGGCATCCACGTGCTCCTTGAGCGGTTTCTCAGCGTCGAGCGCCATGATCGGCGCCTGGAATCCGTCATCGATCAGCAGCGCCGAGATGTTGTGATCGCCGCGCCGCGCCTGAAGCACCGCGCGCTCGGCAAGATTGATCAGCTGGCGGATGTTGCCCGGCCAGGGTGCCTGGACGAGGTTCGCCGCGTCGCCCGCGTTGAGCGTCGGCGGCTCGCAGCCGTATTCCTCGGCGAACTGCACGGTGAAATGCGAGAAGAGCATCAGGATGTCCTCGCCGCGCGCCCGGAGCGGCGGCGCCTCGAGGATCAGCCCCGCCAGGCGGAAGTAGAGGTCGGAGCGCAGCACCTCCTCGGGCGGCGCGCCGGTGCCGAGCCGGCTGGAGATCGCCATGACCCGGATGTTGTGCAGGGGCGCCGCGGTGCCGGCGGGATCGGCGGCGTTGAGCGTCTCGAGCAGCCGCGCCTGCGCCGCGGCCGGCAGCGCCTCGATGTCCTCCAGACAGAGCGTGCCGCCCTCGGCCTGGTTGATCAGCGGCTTCTCTGGCCAGTCCTCGGCGCCGAAGAGCAGCGCCTCAATCGACTCCTCGGGCACCGAGGCGCAATTGAGCGTGGCCATCGGCTTGCCGGCGTGGGGGCCGCAGGCGTGCAGCGCCTTGGCGATCAGGCTCTTGCCGGTACCGGTCTCGCCGAGGATCACCACGTGGCCGTCGGCCTGGCCAACGTCGAGGATCGCCTCGCGCAGCTTCTCGACCGCGGGGCTCGCGCCCATCAGCCGGCGCATCAGTACCGAGCCGTCCGAGAGCTCCCGGCGCAGAGCGCGGGTTTCCAGCGTGCGCGTGCGCAGGTCGGTCGCGCGCTGGCACAAATCGGCGAGCCGCTCGGGATCGAAGGGCTTCTCGACAAAGTCGTAGGCGCCGATGCGCATCGCCTCGACGGCCATCGGCACGTCGCCGTGGCCGGTCATCAGGATCACCGGCAGTCCGGGATCGACCGACTGCAGCCGGCGCAGCAGCGCCATCCCGTCCATCCCCGGCATCTTGATGTCGGTGACGACGATGCCGCCGAAATCCGGCGCCAAGGCCTTGAGCGCGAGCTCCGCCGCCTCGAAGCGAAGCGGCTCGAAGCCCGACAGCTGGAGCCATTGCGCGACCGACTCGCGCATGTCGGCCTCGTCGTCGATAATCGCCACGGAAGATTTCATCTCTCTCACCCCTATTCGGCCGCCCGGGCCGGTGTCCGCCTGCGCGGCAGCAGCAGCTCAAAGACCGCGCCGCCGTCGGGCGCATTGCGCGCCAATAGCCGGCCGCCCAGTTCGGCCGCAAAACCGGCGGAAATCGCAAGCCCCAGCCCCAACCCCTCGCCAGCCTTCTTGGTCGTATAGAACGGCTCGAAGAGCTTCTCAGGGTCCTTGAGGCCCACGCCGTTGTCCTCGATCGAGAGCAGGATACTCTCGCCCTCGACGAGGAAGATCTTGATCTGACGGTCTTCGCGGCCCTTGACCGCATCGAGGGCGTTGCGGAGCAGGTTGACGATGATCTGCTCGAGGCGCAGCGGATCGGCCTCGACCACCACCGGCTCGGAGGGCAACATCGTGTCGATCGTCACCGCCATCCGCCCGAGCTGCGGCGCCATCATCGACAGCGCTGCGCGCACCGAATTGCGAAGGTCCACCGGCTCGAGGTCCGTCTCGCTCTTGCGCGCATAGGACTTCAGCTGGCGAGTGATGCCGCCCATCCGCTCGATCAGGTCGTCGATGCGCTGGAACGAGGTCAGTGCCTCGTCGGGCCGCCGCCGCTGCAGCAACAGCCGCGCGCCCGCGAGATAGGTCTTCATCGCCGCGAGCGGCTGGTTCAGCTCGTGGCTCACCGCCGCCGACATCTGACCCAGTGCCGCGAGCTTGGAGGCCTGCTCGAGGCTCTGCTCGGCATCCTTCAGCGTGCGCTCGACGCGCTGGCGGGCACCGATCTCGCTCGAGAGGCGGCGGTTCAGAAGCCGCAACTCCTCGGATTCGCGCTGGATGCGCCGGCTCTCGGCGCGGGTGCGGCGATTGAGGCGCCAGAATACCAGCGCCAGGAGGAGCGCCAGCACCATGATGATCAGCGCGAGGATTGCGTTCACCCGCGCCCGCACGTCCTCGAGCGTCGCAAAGAAGGTGAGGCGCCAGTTGCGGAAGTTAACCGGGACCTCCGCCACCAGATGCGGCTTTCCGGCGATGTAGACGTATGGTGCCGCCCCCAACGCCGCACGCACGTCGCGCAGCGCCCGGGCGAAGCGCGAAGGATCGGGACTCGGCGCAAGCAGCGCCGCGAGCTCGTTCTTGCGCCATACCGGTTCGGAGGCGAGCAGCACCCGGTCCTCGGCGTTGGTGACCGCCACCGTCACCCGCGCCCGCCGCCAGCTCTCCTCTAGGACGCCGAGATCGACTGTCACGACGATCACCCCCAGCATCTCGCCGTCGATCTCGACCTTGCGCGCATAGTGAAAGCTGTAGGCGCCGTTGTCGTTCTCGATGATCGAGAAGACGGTGCCGATATCGGCGACCGCGAGCGCGAAATAGGCCTTGTCGCCATCGTACTGCTCGCGCGGGCTCTCGTCCGAGGCGGCGACTATCCGCCCCTGCGCGTCGAGCAGGAAGATCGACCCCGCGCCGATCTCCTCGCGAAAGCTCGCCAGCCGCTCCTCGGCCTCGGCGAAAAGGTCGAAGCGCAGCGCGTTGATCAGGACGGGATCGCGCGACAGCAGGAGCGGCACGACGGAATGCCGCTGCATCGTGCTCTGGATGGCGCCGGCATAGAGCGTCGCGCGCAGCGTCGCGTCCGCGCTCTGGTCTTCGCTGAAGGCACGCGTCAGGTAAAGATGGCTCGCCCAGATGATCAGGATTGTCGCGACCGCAGCGCCGAGGACACCGATGCGCAGCCAGAATCGGCGCGGGAGCGCCTGGTGGCGCGGCGTCTCGTCAACGTCCGTCATCGCTGACAATCTACGCGCCGCCGCACCAAGTCTCAAGGAGCTTGCCACTAAGCTAGTGGGCTCGCGCCAGGCCGCAAAGAGCGGAAATCCGCTCGCGGCGGGGTGTCAGACCAGTGCCGCGCCGCTCCGAACGCCGGCGAGCGCCTTAAAGAGTGCCGCACCGTCCGTCCCGCCGTGGCCCGGGTCGACGGCCCGCTCGGGATGCGGCATCATCCCCAGCACCCGGCGGTTCGGCGACAGGATGCCGGCGATGTCGTCCATTGAGCCGTTCGGGTTCGCCGCATAGCGAAACGCCACCCGGTCCTCGTCCGAGAGCCGCGCCAGCGTCGTCGGATCCGCGATGTAATTGCCGTCGTGATGCGCGATCGGCAGCACCAGCGTCCCGCCCGCCGCGTAGCTCGCGGTGAAGGCGCTGCCCGCCGTCTCCACCCGCAGCGCCGCCCGGTCGCAGACGAACCTGAGCCCCGCGTTGCGCATCAGCGCCCCTGGCAGCAGCCCCGCCTCGAGCAGCACCTGGAAACCGTTGCAAACGCCCAGCACATGCCCGCCCGCCCGCGCGAAATCGGCGACCGCGCGCAAGATCGGCGCGCGCGCCGCGATCGCGCCGCATCGCAGGTAGTCGCCGAAGCTGAAGCCACCGGGAATAGCCACCAAATCAAGCCCGCGCGGCAGCCCGGTCTCCTTGTGCCAAAGCATGGCGACCTCGAACCCCGCCCGGCGCAGCGCCACCGCAAGGTCGCGATCGCAGTTTGCCCCCGGCGAGACGACAATGCCGGCGCGCGGATTCACGCGATCTCCACGCGATAATCCTCAATTATCGTATTCGCGAGCAGCCGGTCGCACATTGCCGCAACCCGGGCGCGCGCGTCTTCCGCGTCGGTGTCGGCCAGATCGAGCGCGATCACCTTGCCCATCCGCACGCCCTCGACCCCATCGAAACCGAGGCTCGCCAGCGCATGGCGCACCGCCTCGCCCTGCGGATCGAGCACGCCCTCCTTCAGCGTCACATGCACGCGAGCCCGCATCAGTTCACCAGCTTTGGTCCCGTGGCACGGCCGTTGGTGCGCGGCATCACCCCGAGCCTGCGGGCGACCTCGGTATAGGCGTCCGCGAGGTTGCCGAGATCCTGGCGGAACACGTCCTTGTCGAGCTTGCGCCCGCTCTCGATGTCCCAAAGGCGGCACGAGTCGGGACTGATCTCGTCGGCGAGGATCAGGCGCTGGAAATCGCCGTCGTAGACCCGCCCCGCCTCGATCTTGAAGTCGATCAGCCGGATGCCCACGCCCAGGAACATGCCGGACAGGAAGTCGTTCACCCTGAGCGCCAGCGCGATCATGTCGTCGATATCCTGTTGCGCGGCCCAGTTGAAGGCGATGATGTGCTCCTCGGTGACCAGCGGATCGCCGAGAGCATCGTCCTTGTAGTAGAACTCGATGATCGGCCGTGGCAATTGCTGGCCCTCGGGCAGGCCGAGGCGTTTGGAAAGCGAGCCGGCGGCATAGTTGCGGACCACCACCTCGAGCGGGATCATCTCCACTAGTCGGATCAGCTGCTCGCGCATGTTCAGCCGGCGGATGAAATGCGTGGGCACGCCGATGGCGTTGAGCCCGGTCATGAAATGCTCGGAGAGCCGGTTGTTGAGCACGCCCTTGCCCTCGACCGTCGCCTTCTTGGACGCATTGAAGGCGGTGGCGTCGTCCTTGAAGTACTGGATCAGCGTCTCCGGCTCCGGGCCCTCGTAGAGGATTTTGGCCTTGCCCTCGTAAATCAGTCTGCGACGGGCCATGCATGTCTCCGAAATGCCGAACGGGAAGCGCACCGGACGGTCCGCCTCCTTTTCCGCTCTATAGGGTGCCGGGTCGCGCGGAGCAAGGGTCATGGAGGCCCGCACCTTGCCCCGCCGGGGGGCAAATGCTTATCTGCAACCGATCGGGGCATCTCAGGAGGACGGCGGATGGACAACTTCAAGGAGCGGGAACGCGGCTACGAGAACAAGTTCGCCCACGACGCTGAGCTCCAGTTCCGCGCCATCGCCCGACGCAACAAGCTCGTCGGCCTCTGGGCGGCGGAGCTGCTGGGCAAGACCGGAGACGAGGCCCGGGCCTATGCCTCCGAGGTGATCCGCGCCGATTTCGAGGAGGCCGGACACGAAGACGTCGTGCGCAAGCTCGTGCGAGATCTCGATGGCTCCGCCGACGAGGAGACGATCCGCGGCAAGATGGCGGAGATGCTGACCGAGGCGCAGCGCCAGATCATGTCCGAGATCGAGTGACGCAGCGCGGTTGACGCCGCTGCCCTTGGCGCTTGGTTCCGTCCTATGGCGAGGGACGTCCAGGTTGTCTGGTTCAAGCGCGACCTGCGGGTCGCCGACCACGCCGCGCTCACCGGGGCGGCGGGGCAGGGGCCGGTTTTACCGCTCTACGTCTTCGAGCCGGAGCTTTGGGCGCAGCCGACGATGTCGGGGCGGCAATGGGTGTTCGTGCGCGAAAGCCTCGCTGGGCTCGCCGCGGATCTCGGCGGTCTCGGCGCGCCGCTCCTGTGCGCCTCGGGCGATGCGGTGGCGGTGCTCGAGGCGCTGCGCGTGCATTACGGGCGGGTGACGCTCTGGTCGCATGCCGAGACCGGCGACGCCTGGACCTATGCCCGCGACCGCCGCATCGCCGCCTGGGCGCGCGCCCGCGGCATCGCGTGGCACGAGCTGCCCTCTGCCGGGGTCGTGCGCCGGCTGCGCAGCCGCGACGGCTGGGCCGCGCATTGGGACCGAATGATGATCGCGCCCGTCCTGCCCCCACCCGCGCTTCAAGCACCTCCCGCGCCGCCCGCGCTCGACTTCGACGTGAGGCTGCCGGCCGATCCCTGTCCGCAGCGCCAGAAGGGCGGGCGGCGGCAGGCCGTGGCGCTGCTCGAAAGCTTCCTCGCCGTCCGCGGCCGCGACTACCGCCGCGCGATGTCCTCGCCGGTCACCGCCTACGACGCCTGCTCGCGCCTGTCGCCGCATCTGGCCTTCGGTACGCTCTCGACCCGCGAGGCCGTCCACGCCGCGCGGGCGGCGCGCGCCACGGCAAAGGCTCGCGGCACCCGCGACGGCTGGACGGGCTCCATCGACAGCTTCCTGTCGCGCCTGCACTGGCGGTGCCACTTCATGCAGAAGCTCGAGGACGAGCCTACGCTGGAGACGACCTGCCTGCACCGAGCCTATGAAGGCTTGCGCGAGCCGGATCACGAGCCAGCGCGGCTCAAGGCCTGGGTGCGCGGCGAGACCGGCTGGCCGCTGGTCGACGCCTGCATCCGGGCGCTGCACGCGACCGGCTGGGTCAATTTCAGGATGCGGGCGATGATCGCATCGGTCGCGGCCTATCCGCTGTGGCTCGACTGGCGCGCCTATGGCGACCCGCTCGGTGCAATGTTTGTCGATTACGAGCCCGGCATCCACTGGTCGCAGCTTCAGATGCAGGCCGGCACCACCGGCATCAATGCGACGCGGGTCTACAATCCGATCAAGCAGCAGCTGGATCAGGACCCGGAGGGGGTGTTCGTGCGGCGATGGGTGCCGGAGCTCGGGCGGGTGCCGCTGCCGATGCTACACCGGCCCTGGGAGATGGAGCCGGGGGTGCAGGAGGCGGCCGGCTGCCGGATCGGGCGGGATTATCCGGCGCCGCTGCTTGACTACGCCGCGGCCGCGCGCGAGGCGAAGGCGCGGGTCCATGGCGTGCGGGCGGGGAAGGGGTTCGAGGCGGAGAAGGCGGCGATCGTGGTCCGGCACGCGTCGCGGAAGCAGCCGAACGACCGGGTTCCGCGGGTGGCACGGCCGGACCGGCAGCTGAGCTTCGAGTTCTGATGGGCGAGGCTTTCACAGTGAAAGGCGACATCGGCCATTGATTTCATTGGGAAAATTAAGTCAATTTAACGACTTGTTAGGAATGGCGTACAGGTTCAGGCGGCCAGCAGCGCCTCGACTGTGCGCAGCAGAGGCGGGGCCTGGGGCTCGGTGCTCGTGTGGAACTCGGCGGCAATGGCGCCGGTGCCGTCGAGCAGGATCTTGTGGAAGTTCCAGCGCGGCACCACGCCCTGCGCCGCCGCCCAGCGGTAGAACGGATGCGCGCCGGGGCCGGTGACCTCGACGAGATCGGTCATCGGCAGGTCGAGCGCGAAGTTCACTTCGCAGAAATCCTTGACCGCCTCGGCCGAGCCCAGCTCCTGACGGAAGCTCGGCGAGGGCACGGCGAGCACCACGAGGCCGCGGTCGCGGAAGCGGTCGTAGAGCGCCTGGAGCCCGTCGTACTGGTTGGTATAGGCGCAGCGCGAGGCGGTGTTGACGACGAGCACCGGGCGGCCCGAAAAATCCGCAAGCTCGATGGTACCGCCGTCGATGGAGCGGAAAGTAAAGTCCGCCGCGCGCTCGGCGCCGCTCGCGACAGTGGCGAACGGCAGCAGGGCGAGGGCGGTCAGGCAGGTCCTGCGGTCCATCGGCACCTCCCGATCCTGTGCGTCCGGTAGAACTAGCGCCG
>JBBQRM010000068.1:0-10360 GCA_038214855.1 Rhodobacterales bacterium
CGACGGGCTGTGGCTCGGGCTCCGGCGCGCCGAGGCTGCCGCCCGCCATCGCCTCGAGCGCACGCACGCGGTTCTCGACGGCGGGATGGGTGGCGAAGAGGCCGTCCATCCGCGCGCCCGTGAGCGGGTTCATGATGAACAGATGCGCCGAGGCCGGATTGCGCTCGGCGCTCGGCAATTCGATGCGCCCGGCAAAGCCCGAGATCTTGCGCAGGGCGCGCGCGAGGCCCAGCGGGTCGCCGCTGATCTCGGCGCCGCCGCGGTCGGCGGAATATTCGCGCGTCCGGCTGATGGTCATCTGGATCAGCATCGCGGCGAACGGCGCCATCAGCGCCGCGAGCAGCACGCCGACGATCCCGAGGCCCCCGCGGTCGCGGTTGCCGCCGCCACCGAAGAAGAGCCCGAACTGCGCCAGCATCGAGATGGCACCCGCCACGGTCGCCGAGATGGTCATCACCAGCGTGTCGCGGTTCCTGATATGCGCGAGTTCGTGAGCAATGACGCCGGCGAGCTCGTCGGGGTCGAGCAGCTTCATGATCCCCGTCGTCACCGCCACCGCCGCGTTCTCGGGGCTGCGCCCGGTGGCAAACGCATTGGGCTGGTCGGAACGGATCAGATAGACCGCCGGCATCGGCAGCCCGGCCTCGCCGGCGAGGCGGCCCACCATCGCGTGCAGCTCGGGCGCGGAGGCGCGCGTCACCGGCTCGGCGTTGTGCATGCGGAGCACCATCTTGTCGGAGTTCCACCAGGCGAAGGCGTTGGTCGCGATCGCGAAGGCGAGCGCGATCAGCATGCCGCTGGTACCGCCGATCAGCCAGCCCACCCCCATGAACAGCGCGGTCAGCGCCGCGAGAAGAGCCATCGTCTTGACGTAGTTCATCGCTCCCACCACCCTTGCGGCCCGCCCTTGGGCGGCCATATGATCACGCGCGCATCCGGGGGAACAGATATGTCGAGCGACGCCTGCGAAAAAGAGGCCCGGCTGAAGGCGGCAGCCGGGCGCGCCCTCGCCGAGGCCGAGGCGCGCCGTACCGCCGCCGCGGCACGCGAGCTTCCGCCCGAGCTCGGCGGCCGCAAGGGCCCCGAGCCGGTGCGCTTCGGGGACTGGGAGCTCAAGGGGCTGGCGATCGACTTCTGAGGGCGCTCCCGCATGAAGCGCCAGGTCGTCTGCATCAACTGGGGCACGAAGTTCGGGCCGCCTTACGTGAACCGTCTCTATGCGATGGTCGCGCGCCATCTCGCGCAACCCTTCAGCTTCACCTGCTTCACCGACAGCGCCGAGGGAATGCGGCCGGAGGTGCGCTGCGAGGCGCTACCGCCGCTCGACGTCGAGATGCCCACCGGCACCAAGGGCATCTGGCCGAAGGCGCGGCTGTGGGGGCCACGGCTCGCCGATCTCGAGGGACCGGTGCTGTTCATGGACCTCGACCTGGTGGTGACGGGGCGGCTCGAGCCGTTCTTCGAGCATGGCGCGGCCGAGGACGTGATCCTGGCGCGCAACGCCTCGACGCCGTTCGAGCGGCTGGGCCAGACCTCGCTCTACCGCTTTCCGGTCGGCAAGCTCATGCCGCTCTACGAGCGGTTCCAGGCCGATCCGCAGGGGGTGGCCGACGCCTTTCGCTTCGAACAGCGCTTCGTGACCCGCGAGGCTCCAGGCGGGATCGGCTTCTGGCCGCGCGGCTGGGTCCGGCACTTCCGCGCCGATTGTACGCGGATGCTGCCGCTGAACTATCTGCTGCAGCCGCGCCTGCCGCGAGGGGCGCGGGTGGTGATCTTCCCCGGCGGCCTGCTGCCGCCGCATGCCGTCGCCGGCCACTGGGGCCGCCGCTACCCGTCCCGCTCGGCGCGCGAGCACCTGCGCGGGCTGTTCGCGCCCGACCGCCCGGACCCGCCGCTTCGCTACCTGCGCCACTACCTGCCGCCGACGGAGTGGGTGCGGGAGGCTTGGCGGGAGGAGTGAGACGGTGCGTCAGTTGAAGAGCCGTGCGTCGAAGGCAAAGGGCGTGGCCGACACGAGTTTCACCTCCCCCGCCTCCGGGTGCTGCGGATTGAGCAGGACGTTGAAGCTCTTCGGCGCCACCGCGCTCGGCACGCGCAGGAGCGCGCTGCGCCGCTCGGCGAGCCAGGCGTCTCCATAGGCGCGCGCGTACGGATCATGCGCGCTCAGCGGGCATTCCGGCATGGGCAGCGCGTCCGGCGCGAGGACCTGCAGGAGCTCGTAATCCTCCGGGATCAGGTCGCGGGGCAGATCGAGGTTCACGCGAACCTCGAGCAGGCATAGCGCCGGGTTCTCGGCCAGATAGACGACCGGCCGCCCCTCCGAATGCCAGCGTCCGGAGCCGTGGAGCCCGCCGGCGCCTGAGAGATCGGCGTGAAGCCGGCGGGCGGCCCGCCACAGCTCGATCAAGCGGCGAGGCCGTGCGCGATCCGGTTGAGCAGCGTCTCGACCGCCCGCGCGCCGCTCTCGGTGGACAGCAGGTCGATGGGAGCCTGATCGGCGAGGGCTGCGGTCGGCCTCTCCATCCAGACCGCAGCCCTGGCGGCGCCGAAGGTACGTGCCGCCATCGCCTGAATGCGTGCGAAGCGCAGGAGCTTCTCCGATATGCCCGACGAGAGACGACCGTCTCGCGCCTTCGCAGCCGAGGTCCAGGTATTGCGGGGGATCAGCTTGTGCGCGATGATCCGCTCCAGATCGACCAGCCCAGCCTCCCGCATCTGCGCCACATCGCCCATGGTGAGCCCGTCTCGCGCCATCCGGTCGAGCGCAACGCGGTCCTCAAGCGACTCTGAGACGAGCGACCGGATCGGATCTTCGGCCGGTTGGGGACTTGCAGGGGACACGACAGGACCTGACGGTTTCGTCAGAAACCTAGGCGATTTCGCCACACGGCGTCAATGCGCTTCCGCCCAGTTCGCCCCCTGCCCGGCATCGACGACCAGCGGCACGTCGAGCGCGACCGCGGGCAGGCTCGCGCCCTCCATCACCTCCCTGACCGCGGCGACCGTCTGTTCCACCGCGCCGTCCTCGACCTCGAACAGGAGCTCGTCGTGGACCTGGAGCAGCATCTTCGCCGGCAGGCCGCGGATCGCCTCCGGCACCCGGATCATCGCGCGGCGGATGATGTCGGCGGCGGTTCCCTGGATCGGCGCGTTGATCGCGGCGCGCCAGGCGAAGCCCGCCCGCGGCCCCTTCGCGCCTATCTCCGGCGTGTGGATGCGCCGGCCGAACAGCGTCTCGACATGACCGTTGGCCTTGGCGAAGGCCACGGTCGCGTCCATGTATTCGCGAATGCCGGGGAAGCGCTCGAAATAGGTGTCGATGAACCGCTTGGCGTCCTCGCGCGGAATGCGCAGGTTGTTCGCGAGCCCGAAGGCCGAGATGCCGTAGATCACCCCGAAGTTGATCGCCTTCGCCTGCCGCCGGACGCTCGCCGGCATCCCCTCGATCGGCACGCCGAACATCTCCGATGCGGTCATCGCATGGATGTCGAGCCCCTGGGCGAAGGCCTGCTTCAGCGCCTCAAGATCGGCGACATGCGCGAGGATGCGCAGCTCGATCTGGCTGTAGTCGAGGCTGACGAGCACGTGGCCGGCTTCGGCTACGAAGGCCTCGCGGATGCGCCGCCCGGCCTCGGTGCGGATGGGGATGTTCTGGAGGTTCGGGTCGGTCGAGGCGAGCCGTCCGGTGGCGGCGCCGGCGATGTTGTAGGAGGTGTGCACGCGCCCCGTCTCGGGGTGCACATGCTCCTGGAGCGCGTCGGTGTAGGTCGATTTCAGCTTCGAGACCTGCCGCCAGTCGAGCACGCGGGCCGGCAGCTCCTGGCCCTGAGCGGCCAGCTCCTCGAGCACGTCGGCGCCGGTGGCATAGGCGCCGGTCTTGCCCTTTTTGCCGCCCGCCATCCCCATCTGGTCGTAGAGCACCTCGCCGAGCTGCTTGGGGCTGCCGATGTTGAACCTGCCCCCCGCGAGCCGGTGGATCTCGGCCTCCAGCGTCGCCATGTCGCGGGCGAAGGCCTGCGACATCCGCGCCAGATGCGCCGGATCGACCTTGATCCCTTCCATCTCCATCGCCGCCAGCACCGGCACCAGCGGCCGCTCCAGCGTCTCGTAGACGCGCGTGACCTTCGAGAACGGAAGCTGGGGCTTCAGCACCCGCCACAGCCGCCAGGTGATCTCGGCATCCTCGGCCGCATATTCCGCCGCCGCCTCGATCGGCACCTCGGCGAAGGTCTTTATCCCCTTGCCGCTGCCGATCAGCGTCTTGATCGCGACCGGCGCGTGGTCGAGATAGGTCTGCGCGAGGTGGTCCATCCCGTGCCCGTGGAGCCCTGCGTGCAGCGCGTAGGAGATGAGCAGCGTGTCGTCGAAGGGCGCCACCGCGACGCCATGGCGCGCGAGGATCTTGGCGTCGTACTTCATGTTCTGGCCGATCTTGAGCACGCTGGCATCCTCGAGCACCGGCTTCAGGATCGCCAGCGCCTCGGCAAGCGGCATCTGCCCCTCCGCCCGCGCGGTCTCGCCGAAGAGATCGCCCGAGCCCGCGACGTGGCCCACCGGCACATAGGCCGCCTCCCCCGGCCCGGTGCAGAGCGAGACGCCCACCAGGCCCGCGCGCATCTCGTCGAGCGAGGTCGTCTCGGTGTCCACCGCGACGGCACCGCGCTCCGCGATCCGCGCCACCCAGGCCTCGAGCGCCGCGGCGTCGCGCACGATCTCGTAGCGGGTTCGGTCGATCGGCGGCATCGCGGGTGTCGCCGGACCCGCCGCCGGCGCGGGACCGCGCGCCGTGCCGCCGGCAGGGGCAGGCGCGGGGGCGGGCGCCTCGACACCGAGCGCCGCCGCGATCCGCGCGCTCAGCGTGCGGAACTCCATTTTCGCGAGAAAGCCCAGCAGCACCTCCGCCTCGGGCGCGCGGACCTCCAGCGCCTCGAGGGGCTCGGCGACCGGCGTGTCGCATTTCAGCGTCACCAGGTCGCGCGAGACCCGCACCTGGTCGGCGTGCTCGAGCAGCACCGCGCGGCGCTTCGGCTGCTTGATCTCGCCGGCACGTGCCAGCAGCGTGTCGAGATCGCCGTATTCGGCGATGAGCTGTGCGGCGGTCTTGATCCCGATCCCCGGGGCGCCGGGGACGTTGTCGACGCTGTCGCCGGCGAGCGCCTGGACCTCGACCACCTGCTCGGGACCTACGCCGAACTTCTCGCGCACCTCGTCGGGGCCGATGCGGCGGTTCTTCAGCGTGTCGAGCATCTCGATCCCGCCGCCCACCAGCTGCATCAGGTCCTTGTCCGACGAGACGATGGTCACCCGTCCGCCGGCGTCGCGCGCGCGGCAGGCATAGGTCGCGATGATGTCGTCGGCCTCATAGCCCTCCATCTCGATGCACGCGAGGTTGAAGGCGCGCGTCGCCTCGCGGATCAGCCCGAACTGCGGCTTGAGGTCGTCCGGCGGGTCGGGCCGCTGCGCCTTGTAGGCGGGGTAGAGGTCGTTGCGGAACGTATGCGCGGAATGGTCGAAGATGACCGCGACATGCGTGGGCGCGTCCGGCCCCTTGGCATCCTCGACCAGCTTGTGGACCATGTTGCAGAAGCCCGCGACCGCGCCCACCGGCAATCCGTCGGACTTCCGCGTCAGCGGTGGCAGCGCGTGATAGGCGCGGAAGATGAACCCCGAGCCGTCGATCAGGTGCAGATGGTGGCCGCGCCCGAACGCCACGTCAGTGTCCCGAACCCGCGCCCTGCTTCAGCACGAACTTCTTGTCGCAATAGCCGCATTCGACGAAGCCGATCGCAGGATCGATCTGGAGCCAGACCCGCGGGTGGCCGCCCACCGGCCCGCCGCCGCCGTCGCAGGCGATGCGCGTCTGCGTCACTTCCTCGACTTCCGGGGCGGGCACGGGCATCGGCGGTCTTCCCTCGCTGGTCCGCCCCTTCCTTAGCCGCTATGCTGGCCCGGTCGCAATGCCCGGAGCCCCGCCTTGACCCGCAACGCCCCCCGGAACGCAATCGAGATCCGCGGCCTGACCAAGGTCTACGCCGCCCAGGGCCGCGGGCCGGCCAAGACCGCGCTCGACGCGCTCGACCTCGACATCCCCGAGGGCGCGGTCTTCGGCCTGCTCGGCCCCAACGGCGCGGGCAAGTCCACGACGATCAACATCATGGCCGGCCTCACCCGCAAAACCGCGGGGACCGTGCGCATCTGGGGCTTCGATCAGGACCGCAATCCGCGCCAGTCGCGTGCCGCGATCGGTGTCGTGCCCCAGGAGCTCAACATCGACCCGTTCTTCAGCCCCCGCGCAGCACTCGAGGTGCAGGCCGGGCTCTACGGCGTGCCGAAGCGCCAGCGCCGCACCGACGACATCCTCGCGCGCGTGGGTCTGACGGAACAGGCCGACGCCTATGCCCGCACGCTGTCGGGCGGGATGAAGCGGCGGCTGCTGATCGCCAAGGCGCTGGTCCACGCCCCGGCGGTCCTCGTGCTCGACGAGCCGACCGCCGGCGTCGACATCGACCTGCGCCAGATGCTGTGGTCCTATGTGCGCGAGCTCAACGCCGCAGGGACCACGATCATCCTGACCACGCATTACCTCGAGGAGGCCGAGGCGATGTGCGACACGATCGGCATCATCGACCACGGACGCCTCGTCGCCTGCGAGCCGAAGTCGGCGCTGCTCGGCCGGCTCGATGCGAAGTCGCTGGTGGTCGTGCCCACAGCACCGGTGGCCGAGATGCCCGCGATGCCCGAAGGCGTCACCGCCGCCCTGCGCCCGGACGGCGCGCTCGCGCTCACCTATCGGCGCGGCGAGACCGATGCCGGACGCGTGCTCGCGGCACTGGGTGCCGCCGGCATCGCCATTCGCGACGTCTCCACCGAGGAGCCGCATCTGGAGGATGTCTTCGTCAGCCTGACCCGCCGCCCCGCCGCCTGAACCCGCCCGCCACCGCCGGCTGCGCCGACGCCGCCGGGCGGGCGGAAGCGGGCCATGTTCCGGGCCGGGGCCCGGAACCCGCCGGGGCCGCGGCCCCGGCGGCGGCGCGCAAGCGCGCCGATGGCCCTTTGCGCAAGGCGGCGAGGCCGCAAGAGAATCCAGCGGCGGGGACCGTCACTCGGCCCGTTGCAGCATCCGCCCCAACGGACGGCCGCCCAACAGGTGCACGTGCATATGCGGCACCTCCTGCCCACCCGCAGCCCCGGCGTTGGTGATCAGCCGATAGCCAGTCCCGCCCGCATCGGGGGCGACCCCGGTCTCGTTGCACAGTCGCGCCAACGTCCGGCTGAAATCCACGATTTCGGCTTCCGAGGCCCGCGCGGCGAAGTCGGCAAAGGTTGTGTAGGCCCCTTTCGGGATCACCAGCAGATGCACCGGCGCCTGCGGGGTGATGTCCTCGAAGGCGAGCGTGTGCGCGGTCTCGAGCACGGTGCGGTTGGGGATCTCGCCGCGCAGGATGCGCGCGAAGATGTTGCTCTCGTCGTAGGGCTCGGCCATCGGGGGCTCCTCCGGAAACCGGCCCACGCAAGTCTCAAAATCCGCCGCGCGTCAACCCTTCGGGCTCCAGCCGCCGCGCGCCCCTGCGTTAACACATCTTGAGAACCGGTAAATTCGCAGATATTTGTCGAATGAAAACAAGGGCCACTGTCGTCTTTCACAGTGAAAGGCGATTTCTTTCACAGCCCCGCCTCGGCGAACAGCCTGCCGAGGTCGGCCTCCGGCCGCGCCCCGATATGGCCGATGACCTCGGCCGCCGCGACGCAGCCCATCCGCGCGCAGATGTCGAGTTCGCGCCCGGTGGTCAGCCCGTGCAGGAAGCCGGCCGCGAAGAGATCGCCCGCCCCGGTCGCATCCACCACCCGCACCGCACTCGCCGGCACGTGCAGCCGCGTCTCGCCGGCCAGCACGTGCACGCCGCCCGCCCCGACCGTGCAGGCCGTCAGCCTCACCTCGGCCGCCGCCCGCGCCATCGCCGGCTCGAGCCTGTCCACCTCGTAGAGCGCCATCAGCTCGTGCTCGTTGGCGACCAGCAGGTCCACATCCGCGCGGATCATCTCGAGGAAGGCCGCGCGGTGGCGCTCGACGCAGAACGGGTCCGACAGCGTGATGGCGACCTTCCCGCCGGCCGATTTCGCGGCACGGACGGCCTTGGCAAAGGCCGCGTGGCTGTCGGGACCGTCGAAGCGGTAGCCCTCGAGGAACAGCCACTCGGCGCCGGCCATCTCGGCCTCGTCGATGTCGGCGGGTCCGAGGAACTCCGAGACGCCGAGATAGGTGCTCATGGACCGCTCGCCGTCCGGGCTCACCAGCACCATGCAGCGCCCGGTCTCGGCCGGATGCTCCCGCGGCGCCATCGGCGTCGAGTAGCCCGCCCCCTGGGCGCGCAGGTCGTGGGCGTAGATCGCGCCCAGCTGGTCGTCCTTGACCTTGCCGACATAGGCGGTGCGCGCGCCCAGCGCCGCGAGCCCCGCAATCGTGTTCGCCGCCGAGCCCCCCGAGACCTCCCGCGCCGGCCCCATCCGCGCGTAGAGCGCCACCGCGCGCTCGGCGTCGATCAGCGTCATGATCCCCCGCTCGACGCCGTTCTCGGCGAGAAAGGCGTCCTCCACCGACGCGATGACATCGACGATGGCATTGCCGATGCCGACGACTTGCAGGGGTCTGGTCACTGGGTCTTCTCCTCGTAGGCACAGAGATCGCGGATCAAACAGGCGGGGCAGGCAGGCTTGCGCGCCCGGCAGACGTAGCGGCCGTGCAGGATCAGCCAATGGTGCGCGTGGAGCTGGTAGCCCGCCGGCACCCGGTCCTCGAGCGCCCGCTCGACCGCCACCACGTCGCGCCCCGGCGCGATCCCGGTGCGGTTGGCGACGCGGAAGACATGCGTGTCCACCGCCTGCGCCGGAAAGCGCCACCAGGTGTTCAGCACGACGTTCGCGGTCTTGCGGCCCACCCCGGGCAGGCTCTGGAGCGCGGCGCGCGAGGAGGGCACCTCGCCTGCGAACCGCTCGACCACGATCGCCGAGAGCGCCATCACATGCCGCGCCTTGGCCCTGTAGAGCCCGATGGTGCGAATATGCGCGATCAGCCCCTCCTCCCCCAGCGCCAGCATCCCGGCCGGGGTGTCGGCCACCGCGAAGAGTCCTTGCGTCGCGCGGTTCACGCCCCTGTCGGTCGCCTGCGCCGACAGCGTCACGGCGACGAGCAGCGTGAAGGCGCTGGTGTGGACCAGCTCGCCCACCGGCTCGGGCGCGGCCTCGTGGAAGCGGCGGAAGATCTCCGCGATGGCGTGGTAGTCGAGGGGCGCGGGCATCGGCCCCGCTTGCCCCAAGCCGCGCGGCGCCGCAAGGGCCGGTTTGCGCAGGTTCCGGGTGGCGCGGCCCGGCCCCGGCGGTATGCTCGCACGTAGACAAGCGAGGTATCCGCCCATGTCCCTGACCCTTGCACCGGAGCGTTCCGCTTCGCCGGCTTCGCCCGAACCGTACCACCACGCGGTGATCGCCCGCGCGCTCGCCCAGGTCGCCGAACACGCACCGCGCCAGCTCTCGCTCGAGGAGCTCGCGTCGATGAACGCCATGAGTCCTGCGCATTTCCAGCGGCTGTTCAGCCAGTGGGTGGGCGTGAGTCCCAAGCGCTACCAGCAGTATCTCGCGCTCGACCTCGCCCGCCGCCTGCTCGCGGAGCGGCACAGCGTGCTCGACGCGGCGCATGCGAGCGGCCTCAGCGGCGGCGGCCGGCTGCACGACCTGTTCCTGCGCTGGGAGGCGATGGCGCCGGGAGACTACGCCCGCGGCGGCGCCGGGCTCGAGATCGCCTGTGGCTGGTTCGCAACGCCCTTTGGCGAGGCCCTCGCGATGGGCACCGACCGCGGCCTCTGCGGCCTCGCCTTCGCCGCCGAGACGGGGCGGGCAGCGGCGATGGCCGACCTTGCCGCCCGCTGGCCGAAGGCGCGGCTCGTCGAGGCGCCGGAGCGGCTGGAGGCTTGGGTGGGTGCCGCCTTCGGCAAGGGCGGCGAGGCGCGGCTGCACCTGATCGGCGCCCCCTTCCAGATCAAGGTCTGGGAAGCGCTGCTCGCGGTGCCGAGCGGCCATGTCACCACCTATTCCGACCTCGCCCGCGCCGTCGGCCATCCCCGCGCGATGCGCGCGGTCGGCACCGCGGTCGGGCGCAATCCCGTCAGCTGGCTCATCCCCTGCCACCGGGCTCTGCGCACGACCGGCGCGCTCGGCGGCTATCACTGGGGGCTTGGGGTCAAGCGCGCGATGCTCGGCTGGGAGGCCGCACGCCTCGACGCGGACGCGGAGCTGCGCTCGGCCTGAGCCTCCGGGCGCCACGGATCGAGGTCGCGGGAAAAGCCACGAAATTCAAACGAGACTC
>JBBQRM010000069.1:0-10356 GCA_038214855.1 Rhodobacterales bacterium
CATGGTCGATGAGATGCGCGCGCACGAAGCTGCGGAAGGAGGCGGGGTCCTCCGCCGCGAGGCCCACGTATTCGTCGAGGTTGAAGGTCCGCGCCCGGCCGAACGAGACGCCGCTTGCGACGAGCCGCGCATAGACCGGCACCATCGTCCGCCCCGCCGCGAGCCCCAGCACGAGCGCGGGCGCAGCCCTCAGCCGCGCCTCGACCAGCCGCGCCGCGAGCGCTGCCGCCCCCGCCGCATCGGGCCTGATGACGAGCTCCATCGCCGGTCCTCCCTCGCGCAAGACGTTAACAGAAGATGAAAACGCCGATTAATTCTCAATGTTTTCAACGGTGCCTGCACGCTTTCACTGTGAAAGCCCGTGAAACCCGAGGCGCCGCCCCCCGATCACCACCGCCTCGACGCCCAGATCCGCGTCCAGAACCACCAGATCGGCGCGGGCGCCCGGCACGATCCGCCCGATCTCCGTCACGCCCAGCCAGTCCGCCGGCAGCGTGCTCAGCCGCGCCGCCGCCTCCTCGAGCGGCAGACCGATCGTAACGAGGTTGCGCAAGGCCGCATCCATCGTCAGCGCCGACCCGGCGAGCGTGCCGTCCCCGAGCCGCATCGCCCCCTCCGCCTTGACCACCCGATGCGCGCCGAGCCGGTACTCCCCGTCCGGCATCCCGGCTCCGGCCGTGGCGTCGGTGACCCCGTAGAGCTTCGGGATCGCCCGGCGCGCCGCGAGGATGGCGCCGGGCTCGACATGGATCAGGTCCGGAATGATCTCGACGAACTGCCCGTGGGCGAAGGCCGCCCCCGCGATGCCGTTGCCCCGGTGCACGAGCGGCGTCATCGCGTTGAACAGATGCGAGACGCCGCAGCCCGCGCCGAGCGCCCGCACTGCCTCCGCATAGCCGCAGAGGCTGTGGCCAATCTGCGGCCGAACCCCCCCTGCTACCAGCAGCGCCACCAGCGCGCCCCCGGCGTCGCATTCGGGCGCGAGCGTCACCACCCGTACCGGCCCGCGCTCCAGCCAGCCGCGCATCAGCCCCGGATCGGCGGGGATAGCGAAGGGCGGCTGCGCCCCGAGCTTGCCCGGATTGAGGAACGGCCCTTCGAGATGCGCGCCGAGCACCCGCGCCGCCTCCGGCCAGTCCGAGCTCGCCGCCAGCCGCACCGCGTCGAGAAAGCCGTCGATCTCGGCCACCGGCGCCGTCACCGAGGTCGCCAGCATCGTCGTGGTGCCGTGCCTTGCGTGGAGCGCCGCTGTCGTGCGGATCGCGTCGAACCCCGCCATCGCGTCGGCCCCGCCCCCGCCGTGCACGTGCAGATCGACGAAGCCCGGCAGCACGTAGGGCGGCTCGGGGCGGGCTTGAGCGCCTTCGACCGCTCCGATCCGCCCGTCGAAGACCACCCTGCCCCGCCGCCAGCCGCCGGGCGTCAGAATCGTCCCCTCCAGCGCGTCGGTCATCGGTCAGGCGCCCGCCGCGCGGCGCGCGCCGCCGTGGATCGCATCCATGATCGCGTGGCTCATTATCGCGTAGTCGCCCGTGTTCGCCATCTCGCCGCGGATGCGGTACGCGTCCATCACCGCGATCCGGTCCGCGAGCGCGATCATCTCGGGCATATCGCTGGTGATCAGCAGAACCGCCGTGCCGCCGGAAGCGAGCTCGCGGATGAGTTCGTGCAGGTCGCCCTTGGTCTTGATGTCGATCCCGACGGTCGGCTCGTCCACGATCAGCACGTCGACGCCCGCGGCGAGCCATTTCGCGACGCTGATCTTCTGCTGGTTGCCGCCGGAGAGGTTGCCGACGATCTGGTCCAGCGACGGCGTGCGCACCGCGAGCCTGGCGATGAAGGGCTCGACGGCCGCGCGCACGGTGCGGTCGGCGAGCGCGCCCGCGGCGCCGGCAAGACGGCGCCAGATCGGCATTCCGGCGTTGTCGAGCACCGAATGGATCAGGATCAGCCCCTCGCCCTTGCGGTCCTCGCTGACATAGCCGATGCGGTGGCGGTGGATCGCCTCGGCGACCGAGGTGATACGCACCGGCGCGCCACCGACGCGCAGCGTCCCGGCTGTGATCGGCACCTGCCCCATGACCGCCTTGGCAAGCTCGGTGCGCCCGGCGCCGACCAGCCCGTAGAGGCCGAGGATCTCGCCCTGCCGGACGACAAGGTCGATCTCGCGATGCCCCAGCGCCGTCGCCACGCCCTCGAGCGCGAGTGCCGCGGGCCGCTCGGAGCGCACGCGCACCGGCCGCTCGGCGATCCGCTCGCTCCGCCCGATCATCATGCGCACGATGTCCTGGCGGTCGAGCCCCGCCATCTGCCGGCTGGCGCAGGCGTTGCGCCCGTCGCGCAGCACGGTGACGCTGTCGCAGATCTCCTGCACCTCCTCGAGCTTGTGGCTCACGAAGACGATGGCGACGCCCTCGTCCCTCAGCCGGCGGAGCAGGCGGAAGAGCGTGACCGTCTCGTGCGGGGTCAGCGATGCGGTGGGCTCGTCGAGAAGCAGCACCTTGGAGCGCACCGACAGCGCCTTGGCGATCTCGACGAGCTGCATCCTGGCGACGCTCAGCCCCGCGACCGTCTGGGCGGGATCGACATCGACCTCGAGCAGGTCGAGCCATTCGCGCGCCTCGCGTGCAATGCCGGCGCGATCGACCGGCGCCCAGGGCCGCGTGCCGAAGCGCTCGAGCGCGATGTTCTCGGCGACCGAGAACCGCGGCACGAGGTTGCGCTCCTGATGCACGACCCCGATCCCGTGCAGCCGCGCCGCGCGCGCGCTCGCGAGCACCGCCCGGCTGCCGCCGAGCCGCAGCTCGCCGGCCTCGGGCGGGTAGACGCCGGTGACGACCTTGATCAGCGTCGACTTGCCCGCGCCGTTCTCGCCGAGGAGCGCGTGGATCGTGCCGGCTTCGAGCGTCAGCGACACGTCATCGAGCGCGATCACGCCGGGGAAGGTCTTGCGGACGCCCCGCGCCTCGAAGATGGGCGCCCCGCTCACGACGGCAGCAGCGCGCCACGCCCGAGCCGCACCTCGCGCAGGCGATTGAGGCCCACCGCGCCGAGGATCAGGCAGCCGAGGACCACCTGCACCAGGAACGGGTCGATGTCGAAGAGCACCAGCGCCTGGGTGATGATCGCGACGATCGCCACGCCCAGCAGGGTGCCGGCGACGCTGACGTGGCCGCCAGCAAGAATTGCCCCGCCGATCACCGGGGCGGCGAAGGACAGGATCAGCCAGTCGTCGCCGATCGAGGGCTGGCCGATCTGAAGCCGCGCGACCAGCAGAACCCCGGCGCCGGCGGCGAGCAGCCCCGAGAGCGCGTGGGCGGCAACCACCGTGCCGGGGACCGAGATGCCCGACAGCTCCGCGGCATGGGGGTTGCCGCCGGTCGCGAGGATCGCGCGGCCGATGTGCAGCCGCGCGAGCGTCACCCAGATCGCCACCGCGGCGAGCGCCGCCGGCACCGCCACCATCGGCAGCGGCCCGATCAGCACGGCGTTGCCGAAGGCCTTGACGCCGGCGGGGACGCCGTAGAACGGCTGCGCCTCGGTGATCCCCAGGTTGATGCCCTTGAAGATCGACAGCGTCGCCAGCGTGATGACGAAGGCCGAGATGCCGGTCCAGGCGATGATCGCCCCGTTGACGAGCCCCGCCGCCAGCCCGATCCCGAGGGCCGCGGCCGCCGCGAGCGGCGCAGGCAGGCCCCAGACCTCCATCATCCCGGCGAAGCCGATGGCGGCCAGCCCGCCGATGGCGCCGACCGACAGGTTCATCTGGCCGATGGCGATGATGATCATCTGCGACAGCGCGATCAGCGCGTTGACCGCGATCGCCTGAAGCAGGACGCGGATGTTGAACGAGGACAGGAACGCCGGGCTTAGCCCGCCGATCACCGTCACCGCGACGAGGGTGATCACCAGCGGCCCGAACCAGTCGGTGCGGGCGATCCGGCCGAGCAAGCGCATCACGCCAGCCCGCGATGCGCGAGATAGCCGCGCCGCGCCCGGTCGAGGAAGACCGCGAGCAGCAGCAGGAGCCCGAGCACCGTCTGGATCCAGAACTCGCCGACCTGCTGGAGCAGGAGGCCGTTGATCAGCATCGTCACGAGCAGCGCGCCCAGAAGCGTGCCCGTGACCGAGACCTTGCCCCCGGTGAGCAGCGTTCCCCCCAGCACCGGACCGAGGAACGCCGGCAGGAGCCAGTCCTGCCCGAGCTGCCCGGCCATCGACGGAATCGCCGCGCCGTTGCGCGCGATCACCAGCATCGCCGCGACCGCGGCGAGCAGCCCCGAGAGCGCGTGGCACAGCATCACCATCCGCCCGACGCGGATGCCCGACAGCTCGGCCGCCTCCGGCCGGGCGCCGGCGGCCAGCATCTCGCGCCCCGTGACCGTCAGCCGGTAGAGGAGCATGAGCGCCGCCCCAGCACCAAGCGCGACCAGGAACAGCGGCGAGACCACGACTGCGAGCTTCATCCGCCCGAAGTCCGAGAATACCTGCGGCAGCACCCGGAACGACTCGGCGCGGGTCAGAAAGATCATCGCGCCGAAGAAGATGCTCATCGTCGCCAGCGTGATGATGAAGCTGTGCAGCCCCGTCACGACCACCGCCCAGCCGTTGACGAGGCCCAGAGCCGCGCCAAGCGCCAGCCCCGCGAACACCGCCAGCGGCCAGGGCAGGCCCAGCCCCTCGATCATCCAGCCGCAGGCCATCGCCGCACAGGCGCCGATGGCGCCGATGGCGAGGTTCAGCCCGCCGGTCACGATCACCGCCATCATCGAGAAGCCGATGAGGATATTGACCGCCGCGATCCGGCCCAGCGCGAAGAGGTTGAACGCCGAGAGAAACCCCGGCGTCAGCGCGTAGAACACCGACGCGAAGAGCACGATCAAGAGCGCGAGTCCGAACTCGTTGGTCAGGTAGAACCGCACGCGCCCGTCGGAGCGCGCGACACCGGACGCCGGCGCGGCGAGCGGCGGGTCCTCGGCGACCATCCCTCCGCTCCCCCTCGCCTCGGGCGCGCGATCACTCGCAGGCGAGATAGGTGTCCTCGAAGCTCGCGAACAGCGTCTTGGTGATGTCCTGCATCGCCGCGACGTAGTCGTCCACCTGGCTCGCATCGACATAGACCGTGCCGCTGTCGATGAACTTGTCGGTCAGCGCGTTCGAGCCGAAGGGCGCGTCCTGCTTGACCTCGCAGCCGCTGCGCAGCCGGTCGACGGCATAGGTGCCGATGTAGCCCTGGCCGTAGGGGTTCTGGAGCATCGTGCCCTGGACGAACCCGTCCTCGATCGCCTGGAGCACCACCTCGTCGTGGTCGATGCCGACCATCTTGATCCGCTTGTCGCCGATCTGGCGCAGCGCGTTCGCGGCGACCACCGCCGGCACCCAGGCCGTCGTGATGATGCCGTCGACGTCACCGGCATGGGCGGCGAGATAGGCGTTGATCTTCTCCTGCGCGGGCTCCGGCGCGTCGATGTCGGCGATCACCTGCACGACCTCCGCACCCTCCTCCTCGGCCGCCTTCTCGACCGCGTCGATGCGCAGCTGGGTGTTGGGATCGACGAGAAAGCCGGTGAAATGCGCGATGCGCGCGCCCTCGCCCAGCGACTTCAACAGCTCCTTCGTGCCGATATAGGCCGAGTTGCCGGTGTCGGTGCCGAGGCAGAAGGCCGCCTCCGACGGGTCCTTCAGACAACCCGCCGCCGCGATCACCGGCGCGCCGTAGTCGACCAGCTCGGCCACGACGTTGACCGTGCCCACCGGGTCGCCGGGAAACACCAGAAAGCCGTTGTAGCCCTGGGTCACCAGGCTCTCGAGCAGCTGGTTCTGCTGGCTCAGCTCCCATTTCTGCGGGACCTTGTAGTCGCCCGCGGCGAGCCCGAAGTCGCGCGCGGCGTCGGCGCCGGCCTGCTCCCACGCGCTGAAATACGGGTGCGGCCCGCCCGGGACCAGCGCGACGCTGGTGTCCTCGGCGGCATGGGCGCCCCCCGCGGCCGCGACCAGAAGAACCGCGGCGGTCGTGCGCCGGATCGTGTCGTGCATGGTATCCTCCCCTGAGCTTCGCCGTCCCGCTTGAGCGGTGTGCGCCGAGCCTAGTCGAGGCGCAGGCGCCGGGCAACGCCCGGCTTGCGCGGCGGTGCGGTTCTCGATCAGACTGGAGCCGGGACAACGAGGAGACCGCGCGTGGCGCGCATCGAGCGGATCGAGCTCAGGATGGTCGATCTGGCGCCGAAGGTGCGGCGCACCGACGCGATCCAGAGCTTCGTCAGCCAGGAGACGCCGCTCGTCACGATCACCGACAGCGACGGGGCGTCCGGGACCGGCTACAGCTACACGATCGGCACCGGCGGCTCGTCGGTGATGCGGCTTCTGGCGGATCACCTGGTGCCGCGGCTGATCGGGCGGGACGCCGAGCGGATCGAGGCGATCTGGCACGAGCTGGAGTTCGCGACCCATGCCACCACCATCGGCGCGATCAGCGCGCTGGCGCTGGCGGCCGTCGATACGGCACTGTGGGACCTGCGGGCGCGGCGCGCGGGGCTGCCGCTGTGGAAGCTCGCGGGTGGGGCGCGCGAGCGCTGCCCGCTCTACACGACCGAGGGCGGCTGGCTGCACATTCCCGCCGAGGCGCTGGTCGAGGACGCGCTGGCGGCGCGGGAGAAGGGCTTCCTAGGCTCCAAGATCAAGATCGGCCGGCCGCATGTCTCCGAGGACCGGGCGCGACTCGCCGCCGTCCGGGATGCGCTGGGCGAGGGCTTCGAGATCATGACCGACGCCAACCAGGGCTTCACCCTCGACGAGGCGATCCGCCGGGCCGAGCGGTTCCGCGACCTCGACCTCGCCTGGATCGAGGAGCCGCTGCCGGCCGACGACATCGACGGCCATGTGCGGCTGTCGCGCGCCACCGCGATCCCGGTCGGGGTGGGCGAGTCGCTGTACTCGATCCGGCATTTCCGCGAGTACATGGCGCGGGGTGCCTGTTCGGTGGTCCAGGTGGACGCGGCACGGATCGGCGGCATCACCCCCTGGCTGAAGGTCGCGCACATGGCCGAGGCCTTCGACATGCCGGTCGCGCCGCATTTCCTGATGGAACTGCATGTGAGCCTCGTCTGCGCGGTTCCGAACGGAAAGTATGTCGAGTACATCCCCCAGCTCGACGCGATCACGACCCGGGGCATGGAGGTGGAGGCCGGGATGGCGGTGGCGCCGTCCGAGCCCGGTCTCGGCATCGCCTGGGACCTCGAGGCCATCGCGGCCCGCAGCCTGCCGGAGTTCACCCGGGAGGTCCGCCAGGAGGCATGATGCAGCGCATGGGAATGACGATCGGGCTCGGCCCCGGCAAGGCAGACGAGTACCGGCGGCTGCACGCTTCGGTCTGGCCGGAGGTGCTGGCGGCGCTGTCGGCGGCCGGCATCCGGAACTACTCGATCTTCCTGCGTGAGCCGGAGAACCTGCTCTTCGGCTACTGGGAATACCACGGCGCGGATTTCGCCGCGGACGCGGCCCGGATCGCGGCCGATCCGGTGACGCGGGACTGGTGGAAACTCTGCGGCCCCTGCCAAGAACCGCTCGCGACCCGTGCCGAGGGCGAGTGGTGGGCGCCGATGCAGGAGGTCTTCCACCTCGACTGAGCCCCGGCAGCCCGGGCGACGACAGGCGCGTCGCACAGTGCGACATGCATCCGTCCATTGAACACACAGGAGAGTAAAGACGCGTTTTTACCTTTCGTTCACACTACACGACAGGACACCATCTCATCCCTTCCCCGATTTTGTCTCGTGACAATTCGGGGCGCGCCCCGCGGTACGTTTTCCGGGCGCGTCTCACCCCTCCGCCTTGCGGCTCCGGGCAACGAGCATGGAAAGGCGTTGTGTCGTGTAGCGTGACCTTCCGCTAAGTTCGCTGCAGGCTCGGCCGAGCCCCGTTCTACATCGCCTGGAGCGACTCGCGCAGGATGTCGTCGGTGCGCTTCGTCGTGTCCTCGTCGCGCAGGATCGAATAGCCGCGCGGGTCGGTCCACATGGTGATCAGCGAGGTGCGGCTGATCCTTCCCTTCATCCTCAGGCCGCTGCGCTCGTCGCACACGCCGTGGTCGGGCTCCACCCGCAGCCGCATTCGGCTGAGGTTGAACGGCACGAAGCGCTTCTTGGCGTCCTCGCCGTCCCATTGGTGATAGACGTCCTCGAAGACCCGCAGGTCGACCTCCGAGCCGCCGCGGCGCAGATCGGCCACGATCTCATCCGTGCGCGGGATCGAGATGTTGCGGTCGAGGTCGCCGAGCAGGATCTTGACCGGCGCGCCGGTCGTGGTCGGATCGTCGAGCCGCGGGATGCTGCAGCCGTAATAGGACAGATGCGTCGCAAACCGTGGCCCGTCCGGCAGGTAGACCCGCGCGAGCTGCTCGTAGCTCGCGAGTACCGCGATCATGCCGCCGTAGGAAAAGCCGATCACCCCGATCCGGGCCGCGTCCACGTCGGGCCGCCCGGCGAGCCAGGCGAGGCCGGTGAAGGCGTCCGACAGCATCATCGCCTCGGTGACCGACATCGCCCGGATCACGTCGCCGTTCTTGCCGACCCCGCGCGAGCCGAAGCTGTCGATCACCAGCACCGCGTAACCCTCGGTCGCGAGCTTGCGCCCGTAGCCGCGCTCGCGGCTCTCGTGCAGCCCGCCGAGCCCTTCGCAGACCACGAGCCCCGGCACCGGCCGCGAGCGGTCGTCGGGCAGGTAGAGCTCGCAGACGAGCTCGATCTCGTCGACCTTCTCGCGCTCCAGCATCTCGCTCAGCAGCGCCGGGTTCGCCCCGGAAATCTTCACGTCCAGCACTCGTTCCTCCCACTCACCTGCCGCTCGGGTGGCGCCCTGCCAGACGGGTCTCCGCCAGCGCCCAGAGCCCCGCGAGAAGCTCCGCATCGAGGATCACCCGCGGCACCTTGTTCTGGCCGCCGAGCTTGCCGCGGCGGCGCATCCATTCCGCGAAGGTGCCGGGCTCGACGGCGAGCACCAGCGGCTCGGCCATCCCGAAATCCCCGGCACGATGCGCCTCGTAGTCTTCGTTGGCCACGGCCAGCCGCTTGTCAACCTCCGCGGCGAACCGGGTCAGATCGGCTCCGTCGCCGGTGCCGCGAAACTCCACCACGAAGAGGTGCCGGCCCCGGCCCTCGCGCGCGTCGGGGAAGAGCGCGCCGACGGAATAGTCGCGCACCTCCCGCCCCGAGGCCTCCGCAGCGCCGACCACCGCGGTCTCGATCTCCTCGCCGGTCAGGTGCTCGCCGAAGGCCGAGAGGAAATAGGACGTCCGCCCGGTCACCAGCAGCCGCGGCGGATCGAGGCCGATCAGCCGCACGGTGTCGCCCAGCACGTAGGACCAGAGCCCCGCGTTTGTCGTCACGATCAGCGCGTAGTCGCGGCCGGTCTCGGCGTCTCCCAGCCAGTGGCGGGTCGGGGCGGCGCTGTCGAGCTCGGCGACGGGAACAAACTCGTAGAAGAGACCGGTGTCGATCTGCATCCGCATCCCCTCGCCGGGTCCGCGGTCGGCGATCGCCACGAAGCCTTCGCTGGCGGGATAGACCTCGCGCAGGTCGGCATGGCTGCCCTCCAGCCATTCGGCGAAGACGCCGCGGTAGGGCGCGAAGGCGAGGCCGCCGTGCGAGACGAGCTCGAGCTGCGGATAGAGCCCGGCGAGCCGGCGCTTTCCGGTCATCGCGGCGAGCGCCTCGAAGAACAGGATGAGCCAGCTCGGGGTGCCGGCGATGGTGCGGATCGGCTCGGCGAGCGAGGCGCGGCCGACGCGGGCGATCTTGCGCTCCCAGTCGGTCTCGCGGGCGAGATCGATGTCGGGGAAGACGTAGGGCCGCCCCCAGACCGGCACTTCGCGCCGGGCGATGCCCGAGAGATCGCCGCTGGTCACCCCCTGCCCCTCGTCGTGCAGATCGACCGCGCCGCCGAGCATGAAGTTCTTGCCGCCGAGCACCCGGCTCGCGGGCCGGTTGGCGAGGTGATGCACCAGCAGATCGACCCCGGCGCGGCTGTTCGACCGCACCATGTCGCGGCTGACGGGGAGGTATTTGGTGCGCCCGCTGGAGGTGCCGGAGGAGACGGCGAGATAGGGGATCTTCCCCGGCCAGGTGGTGCCGCCGAGCTGGGGAAAGGACGGCTGCCAGTAGCGGGTCCAGAAGTCCTCGTAGCGGCGGAGCGGCACGCGCGCCTGGTACTCCGCCACGTCGCCGATCCCGGCGAAGCCGTGGTCGCGCCCGAAGGCCGTGTCGCGGGCGCGGCGCACGAGCCCGGCCAGCACCGCGCGCTGGGTGCGGGCCGCGTCGAGCCGCGCGAGCCGGCGGAGCCGCGCGCGGGCGTGCAGGCGCA
>JBBQRM010000070.1:0-10182 GCA_038214855.1 Rhodobacterales bacterium
CTGCACGTCGACCGCTCCTCCCGGCGCCGAGACCCCGCATGCCCATGTCGACGCACCCTACGGTCAGCATCGCGGGACCTCAGGTGCCCGAAATGTCAAGAACCCTCGCCGACACAGGATTCGATGAATATCCCGGGCTGAAGCCACCTTATCGCGCAGGAGGCGCGGGAACCACTGACGCTTATGGTCCCACACCCAAAGCATGGCGAGACCCGCGACGCCGAGCAGAATTAGAAGCGGACCGCTGA
Organism: Rhodobacterales bacterium; assembly: GCA_038214855.1. Lineage (GTDB taxonomy): Bacteria > Pseudomonadota > Alphaproteobacteria > Rhodobacterales > Rhodobacteraceae > Amaricoccus. The sequence goes on from JBBQRM010000070.1 coordinate 249, forward strand.
AGGTGCCTAGTGTCACGAGTACGCCCGCAAGGACGCCTTCGACGCACAGAAAATTTACCCAGGATCGGGGACTGAGGAAGTTGTGCACCCGGCTATGCAGATCAGGATTCGGAGGGCGTGTGGAGTCCGAAGCGCCCGCCCGCTGCGGGCCGACCTACTCATCGGCCCGATCCCGGCTCTGCTCCTTGGTGCTTTTGCTACATAAGGCCGGAATGGAGCGGACGTCGGTCAACGTCCGCTGGCGGTAGTGTCGCCGATGAAAGATCGATGCTCCACCACGAAACGGGCATTGCGGATCGGCAGCTCGCCGTTGATCGTGAACCAAAGTGGCTCCCCCGCAACAGAGGTATCGGGTGACGCAATGCTCTGCACATGGACATGCAGATGCGGCTCGCCGGAATTGCCTGAATTCCCGACCAGCGCAATTTGCTGCCCGACCTCAACGGGTTCGCTTTCGGACACGTTGATTGAACCCGGAATGAAATGCGCCAGAACCACGGCCAGCCCGCCGCAATTCAGAATGACGCTGTTTCCGGTCATGCTGTCGCGATTCATGAGGGGCACCTCATTGTCCGCCACGCCTTCGACGGTCGCGAGAACGGTTCCAGCGCAGGGGGCCAGAACCTCGCGGCCATAGATGGCGTAGTCCGCCGGATCGGGCGGCGATATTCCCCGCGCCCGCAGGCCGAACCGATCGATCCCGATGATATCGACGGCGTAGCTCTGCCCGCGGAAGGCCGCGGCGCTGTCGCGATCGAGGGTGTCGAAATGCGCGTTGATGGCGGGTGTCGCCCCGCCGTTGACGATCAGATAGCGCCCCGGACCAAGGGGCATGGCCAGATCGATTGCCGCGTCGGGGCTGCTGCGTCCTTGCAAGGCGGGCAGGACAAGGAGGATCGCCGCGACGATGCCTGCCAGCGACAGGCAGGTTTCCACAACTTTCCACGACATTCTGGCGGATGATCGTCGGCGAAACCGTTGCAGAAGCCGGGCGCTCAGCAGCAGGTGCAGTCCCGCCAGCGCGCAAGGCGTCCACCACGGCGGGAACAGCCAAACACCAGCGAGGACCGCGAAGAGAAGGAGCAGCAGTATCGCCGCGGTCCGTAGGATCAGCCCAGCCAGCGCAGCCACGGGAATGAGGGCGTTCAGCACGATGACGATCAACGGCAGCGCGACCTGCAGCAATGCCAATTGAACGATCAGATTATCCACGTTGAGCCCTCACCACGCGGCAACCGGTCGTCACCATAAGCGCGAGGACACCGACGAGGAGAACGCCCCGCCGATCGCGAGGGCGAGACCGAAGAAACCGATGTGCCATGAGAGGTGAATGGCGGCCGATCAAATCCTCGCTCCGCCCCACGGTCTGCTTTGGCAGGTGCGCCTCGATGGCGCATCCCGCGTCACAGGCAGCGATGCGTACGCGCCTGACAGCGGAACTTCGGGACCGACGTCACCAAACTTCGACCCCGGCAAGAGAGCCGGCATTCCCTCGATCCCTGACCAAACCACGACGCGCCCGGCGATGATGCCGGGGGAGCGCGCTAGCGCGGGCTGCGCTTGGCGAGGATGCGCTGGAGGGTGCGGCGGTGCATGTTCAGCCGCCGCGCGGTCTCGGAGACGTTGCGGTCGCACAATTCGTAGATGCGCTGGATGTGCTCCCAGCGCACGCGGTCGGCGGACATCGGATTTTCGGGCGGCTCGGGCTTGACGTCGGCGCGCGCCAGCAGCGCCCCGGTGATGTCGTTGGCGTCGGCAGGCTTGGAGAGATAGTCGGTCGCGCCGATCTTGACCGCAGCGACGGCGGTCGCGATGGCGCCGTAGCCGGTCAGCACCACGATCCGCGCGTCGGGCCGCCGCTCGCGCAGCATCTCGACCAGATCGAGGCCGTTGCCGTCCTCGAGCCGCAGGTCCATCACGGCATAGGCCGGCGGCCGGCTCGCGACCGCGGCACGCCCCGCGGCGACGCTGTCGGCGGCGGTGACCTCGAAACCGCGCTTCTCCATCGCCCGCGCGAGCCGTCGCAGGAACGGCTCGTCGTCGTCGAGGATGAGGAGCGACCGGTCGGGGCCGATCTCCTGGACCTGCGATGAAATGACCTGATCGAGAGAGGCGGGCATGGGCGGCGACGCTCCTTGATGTGCGCATCACGAGCTAGAGCGCCCGCCGGGGGCGTCAAATCCCCGGCGTCACAGGCGTTCGGCGAAGCACGCGACCTGATCCGCCACCGCCTCCGGCGCCGCGTCCGAGCCGAAGAACTCCAGGAACCCCACCTCGGGCGCGACGAGATAGGTGAAGGTGGAATGGTCCATCAGATAGAAGTCTTCCTCGCCCGCGCCCTTGGCGTAGTAGACCCGATAGCCGCCCGCCGCCGCCGCCACGTCCCCGGCGCTGCCGGTCAGGCCGACGAGATCCGGGTGGATGGCGCGGGAATAGGCGCCGATCGCCTGCGGCGTGTCCCGCTCCGGGTCGATGGTGATGAAGATCTGGTCCACGTCTACGCCTTCGGCCTCCAGCAGATCGGCGGCGGCGGCGTTGCGCGCCAGATCGAGCGGGCAGATGTCCGGGCAGAAGGAATAGCCGAAATAGACGAGCGTCGGCCGCGTGATCGCCTGAGCGTCGGTGACGCGCGCGCCCGAGGCGTCGGTCAGCGTGAACGGACCGCCGATCGCCGCGCTACCGCCCGCGACGGTGCCGGGCTGGCACTCGGCGAAAGGATTTCCGGAAGCGCCGCGCAGGACGACCATCGCGCCCACCGCCACGCCCAGAAAAACCACGGCTGCCGCAAAGAGCGCGATGACGCGGGTCATGGTCCGCCTCCGACCAGAGTCTGATCGCCGCTTCTGCCACGAGGAGCCCTCCGCCTCAAGCGGGCGCACCGCGCGCCATGGTCGCAGGCCGTGCGATTGGCTTTGAGCGGCGGGGCCGGCGCTGGTATCGCTGGAGGATGGCCGTGCAGACCGAAGCGCCCGCCGACGACCCCAGCCTCGCGCTCTTCACCGACGCTGCGCGCAGCGCCTGGATGCGGCTGCGCACGATGATCGTCCTGCGCTGGCTCGCGGCCTCGGGCCAGACGGCGGCGGTGCTGCTCGCGCATTTCGGGCTCGGCCTGCAGCTGAGGCTCGACCTCTGCGCGCTGGTGATCGGCGCCTCGGTGGTCTCGAACCTGGTCGCCACGCTGATCACGCCCGCCAACCGGCGGTTGAGCGAGGCGGAGGCGACGCTGGTGCTCGCCTTCGACCTCTGCCAGCTCGGGGCGCTGCTGTATCTGACCGGCGGGCTCGGCAACCCGTTCGCGCTCCTGATGATGGCGCCGGTCACGATCAGCGCCTCGGTGCTGACATTGCGCGCCACCGTGCTGCTGGCGCTGGTCGCGGTCGCCATCATCAGCGGGCTCGTCGTCGCGCACATGCCGCTGCGACTGCCCTCGGGCGTCGGCATCGAGCTGCCACCGCTGCTGCTGGTGGGGACGTGGGCCTCGCTCGTCATCGGCATCCTGTTCCAGGCGGTGTATGCGCGACAGGTGATGACCGAGACCTTCTCGATGTCCCAGGCGCTGAACGCGACGCAGATGGCGCTGGGCCGCGAGCAGCAGATCACCGCGCTCGGCGGCGTGATCGCCGCGGCGGCGCACGAGCTCGGCACGCCGCTCGCGACGATCAAGCTCGTCTCCACCGAGCTCGCCGAGGAGCTGTCGGTCGAGCCCTGCGCGCGCCCCGACCTGCGCGAGGACGCGCTGCTGATCCGCGAGCAGGCCGACCGCTGCCGCGACATCCTCCGCTCGATGGGTCCGCGCGGCAAGGACGACACGCATCTGCACTACGCGCCGGTCTCGAGCGTGGTCGAGGAGGCCGCCGCCCCCCATGCCGCGCGCGGTATTCGAATCATTCTGAGGGTGGAGGGCGCGTCGGTCGAGGACGGGCCCGAGGCGCAGCCGGAGATCGCCCGGCGCCCGGAGATCATCCAGGGGCTGCGCAACCTGATCCAGAACGCCGTCGACTTCGCGCGGACCACCGTCTGGATCGACCTCGACTGGACGCCCACCGCACTCCGGGTGGTGATCGGCGACGACGGGCCGGGCTATCCGCACGAGCTTCTCGGGCGCATCGGCGATCCGTTCATCCGCAGGCGCGGCACGCCGCCGCGGGAGCGGCCGGGCTACGAGGGAATGGGGTTGGGGCTCTTCATCTCCAAGACGCTGCTCGCGCGCACCGGGGCCGAGCTCACCTTCGGCAACGGCTCGGAGAACCCGCGCGAGGCGCGGCCGACGGGGCCGGCCGAATTCGCGCGGCCGACGGGCGCGGTGGTGGCGGTGGTCTGGCCGCGGGCGCGGGTCTCGCGCGAGGCGCGGGCACCGCTCGACCAAAACCCGCCGCTGACAAGGTTAAGGTAAAATTAAGTATCCTCGCCTCTGATCGGGCCTGTGGCCGCGGTGTGGGAGGTGCCTGTTGGACGTCATCCGATCCTTCGCGCCAGACTTCTCGCTCCTCCGTCTCGCAGCCTGGATCCCCGAGGCGGTCTGGGCCGCGGTGGTCAGCGCGGCAGCGACGCTCGTCCTGCTCCGGCTCTTCGTGCGGCGGCCCGTGCGGCAGGCGCCGGCCGGCGAGCCCGGAACCTGTGATTTCGCCATCGAGGGCCGCCGCGTCACAGCACTAAACGCCGAAGCCCGCGCGCTCGAGGCGGAGCTGCCGGCGGCGGACTCGCCGCTCGAGGCCCTCGTCGGGCATCTCGTCGAGGATTGCCCCGGCATCCGCGAGCATCTCGAGGCGCTGGTCTTGCAGGGCGCCGCGTTCCGGTTCCACTGCCCGCGCGACGACGGCTCCGCGCTCGACATCCACGGCGCGCCGCGCGGCGGCTCGGCGATCCTGTCGCTGCGCAAGGCGAGCGAGGACGTGCGCGCGCTCCAGCACACGCGCGCGTCGCTCGAGCGCGTCCGCGCCGAGACCCGCTTCCTGCGCGAGCTTCTCGACCGCGCGCCGACCCTCGCCTGGAGCATTGCCGCCGACGGCAATGTCGCCTGGGCAAACGCCGCCTATCGCGAGCGCTTCGGAGTCCCGATGGACGGGGCGGAGCCGCGCATCCCCGACGCCTTCGCCCGGGTGATCGACGAGGTTCCGCTCACCGCGCGCCCGGGCAACAGCCGTCGCCGCGTCTCGGTCGCGGGCGGCCAGGACGGCGATCCGCGGTGGTACGAGGTCTCGCAGGGCCCGGGACCGGAGGGCGCCACCTTCGGCTTCGCGATCGACGCGGAGGACCTCGTCGCCGCCGAGGCATCGCTGCGGCGCTTCGTCGAAACGCTGACCGAGACGTTCGCGCATCTGCCGATCGGGCTCGCGGTGTTCGACAAGAACCGCAGGCTGGGCCTGTTCAACCCCTCGCTCACCCAGCTGCTGAAGATCGACGCGGTGTGGCTCGCCGGCAGGCCCAGTCTGCGCGAGTTCCTCGAGCGGCTGCGCGAGACGCGGCAGATGCCGGACCAGCCGGATTTCGCCTCGTTCCGCCGCAAGCTCACCGAGCTCGAGGAGGGCGCCCGCCACGGCACCTACGAGGAGAACTGGGTGCTGACCTCGGGCAAGGTGTTCCGCGTGAGCGGCCGGCCGCATCCGCAGGGGGCGCTTGCGTTCCTGTTCGAGGACATCTCGACCGCGATCAGCCTCGAGCGCCGCTATCGCTCCGAGCTCGAGCTCAGCCAGGCGACGCTCGACCGCATGTCCGAGGGCGTGGCGGTGTTCGACGCATCGGGGATGCTGGTCTTCGTCAACTCTGCCTTTGAGCGGATGTGGGGGCTCGAGCCGATGGCACGGCTGTCGGGCCCCGGCGTCGGCGAGATGACGCGGCTGTGGGAGGAGCGCTGCGCACCGACGCGCCTGTGGGACGAGCTGCGCGGCTTCGCGACGGGCGGCCAGGCGCGCACGAGCTTCACGACGGAGGTGGAGACCCGCGACGGCTGGCGGCTGCGGGTGCTGGTGGCGCCGCTGCCCGACGCCTCGGCGCTGGTGGTGTTCCGCGACCTGACGGCCGACGGGATCGAGCGCACCAGGGCCGGCGCGCCGGCGCCCGAGGCCGACCCGACGCTCGCGTCGCTCGCGATCGAGCAGATCCACGCGCCGGCCGAGGCGGCGGTGCGCCAGCTGGCTGCCGCGATTCCCTCTGCGGCGACCCCGGAGGCGTTCCAGGCGCTCAGCGCCGCGGCGCAGATGCTCAAGGACGGGCTCGCGCGCTCGCGCGAGATCGACGCACTCGCCCAGAGCGATGCGGCGGCGGCACCGGCGTTCCCGGTCCGCGGGCTGGAGCCGGCGCTGGCCGCGCGTGGCCTCAGCCTCGAGTTCGCGCCCCAGGTTCCGATCGACGACCCGGTGTTGCGCCGGGCGATCTGGGCGACGATGCTCGCCGCGGCGGACCTCGCGACGCCGGGGGCTGCGATCGGCCTCAGGGTGAGCCGGGAGGGCGGCGCGACGCAGATCAAGGCCAGCACCGACATCGGTCTCCAGGGGCCGCGGCTCGACGGGGTCGGTGTGGCGCTCGCGCGCCGCGTGCTCGAGTCGGGCGGCGGCACGCTCCGGCTCGAACCCGATGCCGGCAACGGGAAGATCGCCGTGCTCGCGGCGCTACCCTTGAAGGAAGGCCGCGCGACCCCCGACACCGCCGTCAGCGCCTGAAGCCGGCCGCGGCCCGGGCTTGCGCGGGCGCGGCGTCGCTGGCAAAGAACCTCGGATGCACCGCGGAGCCTGACCGGCCTTGACCGCCACATTCCTGCTCGCCGACGAAGCCGCGACCGTGGCGTTCGCGCGGCACCTCGCCCCGCATCTGCGGCCGGGCGACGTGTTCGGGCTGATCGGCGGGCTCGGCGCCGGCAAGAGCCTCTTCGCCCGCGCCGTGATCACGCATCGGCTGGCGGCGTTGGGGCGGCGCGAAGAGGTGCCCTCTCCGAGCTACACCCTGGTCCAGACCTACGCGATCGGCGGCATCGAGCTGTGGCACGCCGACCTCTACCGGCTCGGCACGCAGGACGAGATAGCCGAGCTCGGCCTCGAGGCGGCGTTCGAAACGGCGATCTGCCTCGTCGAATGGGCGGACCGGCTGATCCCCGGCGGCGGCTGGCCGGCGCGGTCGCTGACCCTCGAGCTCGACCTGGTGCCCGACGACGAGGTCGCGCGGCGCGCGAGGATCGAGGCGCATGGCGGCGGCTGGGACTGGCTGCCGGGGGCGCTCGCCGCGGCCGAGGCGGCGCCGGCGTGAGCCGCACGGACGAGCTCGCGGCCTTTCTCGCCGCGCAGGGCTGGGAGGGGGCGCAGGCGGTGCCGCTCGCCGGCGACGCCTCGGCGCGCCGCTATCTGCGGCTGCGGTGCGGCGGGGCGCGGGCGATCCTGATGGACACGGCGCCCGAGAGCGGCCTTTCGCTCACGCCCTTCGTCGCTTCGGCGGATTGGCTGCGCGGCCACGGCTTCAGCGCCCCGGAGGTGCTGGCCGCCGACGCCGCCTCGGGGCTGGCGCTGATCGAGGATCTGGGCGACGATCTCTTCGCGCGGCTGTGCGCGGCAGAGCCTGCGCGCGAAGCGGCGCTCTACGGCGCGGCGGTGGATCTGCTGGCGGTGCTGCAGCGCCTGCCGCTGCCCGACGGGGCCTGGACGCCGCCGCCCTACGACGCGGCGACGCTGGCGCGCGAGGCGCGGCTGCTGGTCGAGTGGTACCTGCCCGTCGCGACAGGCGGGGCGGTGCCGGCGGACACGGCTGCGGACTACGACGCGCTGACGGAAGCGACCTTTGCGCCGGTGCTGGCGGCAGCGCCAGTCGTGGTGCTGCGCGACTACCACGCTGAGAACCTGCTGTGGCTGCCGGAGCGGCGCGGGCACGCGCAGGTGGGGCTGCTCGATTTCCAGGACATGCTCGCGGGGCACCCGGCCTACGATCTGGTCTCGCTGCTCGAGGATGCGCGGCGCGACGTGGCCCAAGACCTGCGCGGGGAGATGATCGCGCGCTTCATGGCTGCGAGCGGCGCCGAGCCGGAGGAATTCATCCGCGATGCGCATGTGCTGGCGGCGCAGCGCAACCTCAAGATCATGGGCCTCTTCACGCGACTGTGCCTGCGCGACGGCAAGCCCGGCTATCTCGGACTGCTGCCGCGGGTCTGGGCGCATTTGAAGCGCGACCTCGCGCATCCCGCACTCCGGCCGCTCGCTTCCTGGGTCGAGCGCCACGTGCCGGCGCCCGAGGCGGCGCTTCTGGCGCGCATCGCGCGGCGTGCGGCGGGACAACGGAGCGAAGCCTGTGTCCGCGCCATTCGAGCGGAGTCCTTATGAGGCCCGCGGCCGCGATGATCTTCGCCGCCGGGCTCGGCACGCGGATGGGGGCGCTGACCCGCGACCGGCCGAAGCCGCTGATCGAAGTGGCGGGGCGGCCGCTGATCGACCATGCGCTGGCGCTGGTGCGCGCGGCGGACGTGGGCCGCATCGTCGTCAACACCCATGCCCACGCCGATCAGATGCGCGCGCATCTGGCCCGGGTGGCACCGGAGGCGCTGATCAGCCACGAGCCGGAGCGGCTGGAGACCGGTGGCGGGCTCGCCCGCGCGCTGCCGCTGCTGGGGCCGGGGCCGGTCTTCACGCTGAACGCCGACATTGTCTGGGGCGGGCCGAACCCGCTCGACACCCTCGCCGCCGCCTGGGAGCCCGCGCGGATGGCGGGGCTCCTCACCCTCGTGCCGCGCGCGGTGGCGGTCGGACACGCGGGGCCGGGGGATTTCGACCTCGACGCGCAGACGCGGCCGGTGCGGCGCGGGGCGACGGCGAGGGCTTCCTACGTCTATGCCGGGGCGCAGATCCTCGACCCGGAAGCGCTGGGCGGTCGCAGCGGCGCGTTCTCGCTCAACCCTGTATGGGACGCGCTGATCGCAGCGGGGCGGCTCGGCGCGGTCGTGCATCGCGGCGCCTGGATCGACGTGGGCCGGCCCGAGGGGATCGCCCTCGCCGAGGCGGTGGCGGAGTGATGTTCGCGCCGCAAACCGAACCGCGGGTCTTCGCGCTGCCGCCGGGGGCGGATTTCTCGCGCGCGCTGATCGCCGGGCTCGAGGCGCGGCTGACCGGCCAGCCGCCGGAGGCGCTCGCGCGCGTCGAGATCTGGGTGAACACCCAGCGCGCGCGCCGGGCGCTGGTCGAAGCGCTGAGCGGCGGCGGGCCGCGGCTCCTGCCGCGGATCCGTGCGGTGAGCGAACTCGCCGCGGACCCGCGTTTCCCCCTCGACCTGCCCCCCGCGGTGCCGGCGCTCCGGCGCAAGCTGGAGCTGGCGCGGCTGGTCGCGGCGTTGATCGCCGCCGAGCCCGGCCTCGCCGCCGAGACCGCGGCCTTCGATCTCGCCGACAGCCTCGCGGAGCTCCTGGACGAGATGGAGGGCGAGGGGGTGGCGCCCGAGGCGCTCGGCCGCCTCGATGCCGGCGATCACGCCGCGCACTGGCAGCGCAGCCTGCGCTTCCTCGACATCCTGCGCTTTTATGCCGAGAGCGGTGGCACCACCGACGGTCAGGGGCGGATGCGCCGCACCGCCGAGGCGCTCGCGCAGGTCTGGGCGGTGGCGCCGCCCGAGCATCCGGTGATCGTCGCGGGCTCCACCGGCTCGCGCGGGGCGACGCGGGCGTTCATGGCCGCGGTGGCGCGTCTGCCGCAGGGGGCGCTGGTGCTGCCGGGCTACGACGCGGGCCTCGCGCCGGGCGTCTGGGAGCGGCTGGGGGTGCACGACGCGGGCGCGGCGGACCATCCGCAGTTTGGCTTCCGCAGGCTCGCCGAGGTGCTGGACTTCGACCCCGCCGCGGTGCCGCCGTGGCACGAGACCCCGCCGCCGAACCCAGCGCGCAACGCGCTGGTTTCGCTGGCGCTGCCCCCGGCCCCGGTCAACGACCAGAGGCGCACCGAGGGGGGGCCGCGCCGCACCCAGCTCCCCG
>JBBQRM010000071.1:0-10123 GCA_038214855.1 Rhodobacterales bacterium
TTGCAGCCCAACCGGTGGATCCTGCGGGGATGTCTCCCCCGCCGAACCGCGCCCCCGCCTGTGGATTTGGTGGCCGAGCGCTTACGGGCTTTCGCCCCGCGATGCAAGCCCTCCTCGGCGCCCGTCCCGGCTGGAGGACCGCCCCCGGCTGCGCTACGGTCCACCGCATGAGACCGCTCTCCGCCCGCAGACGCCCGTGACCCGCCCGATCCTCTGCGCCGGGGCGGCCCTCTGGGACGACATCGGCCGCGCAGGCCGGCCGCTCGTCCCCGGCGCCGACGTCGCGGGAACCGTCGAGCGCCGGCCGGGCGGGGTCGCAGCGAACGTGGCACTCGCCCTCGCGGCCGCCGGCACCGAGGTCCTCCTGCTCGCCGCAGTCGGCCGCGACGCCGAGGGCGCAGCACTGATCGCAGCACTCGAGCGGGCGGACGTGGACTGCCGCCACGTCGCCCGCACCGATCTCGCCACCGACCGCTACCTCGCGATCGAGGACGCCACCGGCCAGCTCTTCGCCGCCATCGCCGATTGTACCTCGCTCGAACGCGCGGCCGCCCAGGCGCTCGCGCCGCTCCGCGACGGGCGGCTCGGCAGCGCTTCCCTCCCCTGGCGCGGCCAGCTGGTGCTCGACGGCAACCTGCCCGCCCCGGCGCTGGCAGCGCTGGCCGCCGACCCCGCGCTGAAGGCCGCACGGCTCGCGCTGGTCGCCGCGAGCCCCGCCAAGGCCGCGCGCCTCCTGCCGCTCCTCCGCCGCCCGAACACCTGCCTCTACGGCAACCGCGCCGAGGCCGAGGCCCTGTGCGGCGCGACCTTCCCCGCTGCCGCGGCCGCCGCGCAGGCCCTTCGCGCGCTGGGGCTCGCAGCGGCGCTGGTCACCGACGGCGCAAACCCCGCGGCGCTCGCCACGCCCGAGGGCTGCGTCGAGGCGCCGCCGCCGCGCACGCCGCTCCGCAACCCGACCGGCGCCGGCGACGCGCTGGTCGGAGCCCATCTGGCCGCGCTCCGCTCCGGCCTCGCCCCCCTGCCGTCGCTGCGCGCCGCACTCGACGCCTCCGCCGCACATCTCGCCCGGGCCGCCTGTTGAACGCCCCCCTCGCCTTCGGCACCGAGGTGGCGGCCGCGCGCGCCGCAGGCCGCCCGCTGGTCGCGCTCGAATCGACGATCATCACCCACGGGATGCCGCCGCCGACGAACCTCGCCACCGCCCGCGAGGTAGAGGATGCGGTCCGCGCCGAGGGCGCGATCCCCGCCACGATCGCGGTGCTCGAAGGCCGCATCCACATCGGCCTCGATCCCGACCGGCTCGAGGCGCTCGCCGCGGCGACAGACGTGCGCAAGCTCTCGCGCGCCGATCTCGCGGTGGCGCTCAGCCAGCGCGCCACCGGCTCGACCACCGTCGCCGCCACGATGATCGCCGCGCGCCTCGGGGGCATCGAGGTCTTCGCCACGGGCGGCATCGGCGGCGTCCACCGCGGCGCCGAGACGAGCTTCGACGTCTCCGCCGATCTCGAGGAGCTGGCGCAGACCCGCGTCAGCGTCGTCGCCAGCGGCGCGAAGGCGATCCTCGACCTGCCCAAGACCCTCGAATGGCTCGAGACCCGCGGCGTCCCGGTGATCGCGGTGGGCCAGGACGCCTTCCCGGCCTTCTGGTCGCGCGACAGCGGCCTCGTCGCGCCGCTGCGTCTCGACGCGCCCGAGGCCATCGCCGCGGCGCACCGGATGCGCGCGCGCCTCGGCCTGCCCGGCGGCCAGCTCATAGCCAATCCGGTGCCCCACGCCTTCGACATCCCCGCCTCCGAGCTCGCCCCCCATATCGATGCGGCACTCGCGGCGGCGGCGGCGGCAGGCATCGCCGCCAAGGCGGTGACGCCCTTCCTGCTCGGCCGCATCGGCGAACTCACCCGGGGCCGCACCCTCGCGGCCAATGTCGCCCTCGTGCGCGCCAATGCCGGCCTCGCCGCGCGCATCGCCACGTCCCTCGCCGCCCTGCCCCGCTGAGCCCTTCGCGACTCCTCCAGGCGCGCGACGGGAGCCGGGCGCGCCTGCCCGTGGGATGGCGCTGCAAGGGTCGTGCGGCGCGCTTTATGGTTGCCAGGTACATCCTCCGTCCGAGCGGCGTGCGCGGGTTGCAAGAGCGCCGGCCCGCCGGAACGGGCAGGCGCTCGCCCGGCGCCTCTGGCTCGATTCCGGGCTGTTCAGCGCCCCTGAACAACCGGGCCGACGATATTCCACAGCGCCGGGATGGCCGCTCGTCCGCATAGCCAAAGCTCAACCTCGCCGCCCTGTCCCGCTGAGCCCGTCTTGTCGCAGCGCGCACGCCCGGCTAAATATCCCCGGTAACCCGCGGAGGCGTCATGGCCCGCAGACCCGTCAAGCGCCTTCCCAAGCCGTCGCTCGCCCAGCGGCTGCGCGGCAATTTCCTGACCGGCCTCGTCGTGGTGCTGCCGGTGTTCCTCACTTTCTATCTGCTCTGGGTCACGATCGGCTTCATCGACGCCAAGGTCGTGCCGCTGATCCCGGCGCGCTACAACCCCGAGAACGTCTTCGGGCGCAACATCTTCGGGTTCGGGCTGGTGGTGTTCCTGGTCTTCACGACGCTGATCGGCTCGGTGACCAAGGGCTTCTTCGGCCGGCGCATCCTGCAAGCAGGCGAGGGGCTGGTCGAGCGGATGCCGGTGGTCCGCTCGATCTACGGCGGGCTGAAGCAGATCGTCGAGACCATGCTCAGCCAGTCCGGCACCTCCTTCCAGCAGGCCTGCGTCATCGAATACCCCCGCAAGGGGATCTGGTCGGTCGCCTTCATCTCGACCCCGACCAAGGGCGAGATCCCCGGCAAGGTGAACGAGCCCGACCTGGTGAGCGTCTTCGTGCCGACCACGCCGAACCCGACCTCGGGCTTCCTGCTCTTCGTGCCGCGGCGCGACATCGTGCTGATCGACATGACGATCGAGGAAGCGGCCAAGCTCGTGATCTCCGCGGGGCTGGTCACGCCGCCCCCGCCGTCCTCCGCCCCCGCCGGCACGCGCGGCGGCGGTCGCAAGGTGGCGAAACTTGCGACCTGAGCGGGACGAGCGGGGGGGGGCGCTCGCGCATCTGCACCCCAAGCCGCAGCGCCGCGACGATCCCCGGCACACCGACGTCAAACGCCTGACGATCTGGCTTCTGCTCGCGACGGCGCTCGCCCAGGCCGCGTTCGCGAGCCTGCCCCAGATCGACCTGTGGGTCTCGGGCCTGTTCTACGACCCAGAGCACGGCTTTGCGCTGCGCGAGAACGCGCTGCTGCGCGAGTTCCGCTATGCGCTGATCTGGGCGGTCTGGGTGGTGGGCATTCCCGCCTTCTGGCTCGCGATCGTGTCGCGCTGGGGCCGCGGCCCCTACCGGATCGGACCGCGGCCCTGGACCTATGCCGCCGCGGGGCTGATCCTGGGGCCGGGGCTCCTGGTCAACGGCATCTTCAAGAGCCTCTGGGGCCGCGCCCGCCCCGCCGACGTGACCGAGTTCGGTGGCGCGCACGACTTCTCGCCGCCGTTCCAGATCGTCGGCGAATGCGCGCGCAACTGCTCGTTCACCTCCGGCGAGGCCGCCTCGATCACGGCGCTCGTGCTGGTGGCCCTCGTGCTCGGCTGGCCGCGCACCTCGCATCTCCAGCGCCTCGCACTCGCGGCCGTGCTCGCGCCCATCGCGCTCGCCGGCAGCGCGCTCCGGGTGGTGACCGGCCGGCACTTCCTCAGCGACGTGCTGTTCTCGGCGCTCTTCTGCATGCTGATCCTCGTCTGGCTCTACCGCGTGCTCCAGATGCACCGCTATCCCGGCATGACGCCGCGCGATCTCGTCGCCGACCTCGCGACCGCATTGCGCGACACCTTCCGCCCGCTCGCCTTCTGGCGCCGCACCTCGACCCCGCCGCCGGAGCAGCGGGTTAACGAGACGTAAAAACGCGGATTTTTTCTCCAACATCTTCAAGAGCCGTTTCGATGTTGCACGGTGCAACACCCTTCGTTGCACGCTCACTCCTCGCGCCACCAGACCTCCGGCAGCCACCCGATCCAGTCCCCGTAGACCGGCAGCGTCTCCGGATAGGCGAGCCCCGCGTCGTAGGCGATCCGGCTCACGTCCGAGAACCACAGCGGGATCACGTAGCGCCCCGTCGTCAGCACCCGGTCGAGGGCGCGGACCGCCGCCGCGTATTCCGCCTCGTCCCCGGTCTCGAGCAGCCGCGCGATCATCGCCTCCACCGCCGGGCTCGCCACCCCCATGTAGTTCCGCGTCCCCGGCGTCTCGACGCCCTCGGACCCCCAATACAGCGTCTGCTCGTTGCCCGGGCTCAGCGACAGGTTCCAGCTCCCCAGGATCATGTCGTAGTCATAGACGTTGCGCCGCTCGTTGTACTGGGCCTCGTCCGCGATCTGGACCCGCACCTCGATGCCGAGCTGACGCAGGGCGTCCACGAGGATGTTCGTCACCGCCTCGTTCTGGCCGCTCTCGAGCAGGATCTCGAAGGCGAACGCCTCCCCCGCCGCGTTGCGCAGCACGCCCCCGTCGACCGTCCAGCCCGCCTCCGCCAGCAGTCCGGTCGCACGGCGCAGGTTCGCGCGGTTGCGCCCCGACCCGTCGCCGGCCGGCAGCGCATAGGCCCCGAGCGCACCCGGCACGAGGTCCGCGGCATAGGGCTCGAGCAGCGCGAGCTCCCGCCCCTCCGCCGGCCCCGCCCCCATCCCCAGATCCGAGTTCGAGAAATAGCTCGCCGCCCGCGGATCGAGCCCGCCGTTCAGCGTCCGGTTCGCGAACTCGAAGTCGAAGGCCTGGATCAGCGCGTCGCGCACCCGCCAGTCCGCGAACGGCGGCCGGCGGACGTTGAACACGAACCCCTCCATCCCCGACGGCCGCCCGTGCGGGATCTCGGCCTTGGCCACCGCCCCCGAACTGACCGCGGGAAAGTCGTAGTCGTCCCGCCAGCGCAGCGGATTGCCCTCGCGATAGACCGACAGCTCGCCCGCCGTGAAGGCCTGGAACAGCACGCCCGCATCGGTGAAATACTCGTAGCGGATCGTATCGAAGTTGTGCAGCCCGCGGTTGAGCGCCAGGTCTTGCCCCCAGTAGTCGGGATCGCGCTCGAAGCTTATGAACCGCCCCGGCTCGAAGGCGCCGACCACATAGGGCCCCGAGCCCACGGGCACGCGCAGGCTGCTCGCCGCGAAGTCCACCTCCTCCCAGTCGGCCCGCTTCAGGATCGGCCGCAGCCCCAGGATCAGCGGCAGCTCGCGGTCCGCCGCGTTGAAGGTCATCCGCACCGACCGAGGCCCCGTCTGCTCGACGCTCTCGACCTTGGTCCAGGCGTTGGAATATCGCGGCAGCCCCTCCTCGGCCAGCGTCTCCATCGACCAGATCACGTCGTCCACCGTCACCGGGCTGCCGTCGGAGAATCGCGCCGCCTCGCGCAGGGTGAACTCGACCCGGTCGCGCTCAGGGCCCACCTCGATCGATTCGGCGAGCAACCCGTAAAGCCCGAAGGGCTCGTTCCAGTTGCGGCCCATCAGCGTCTCGAAGACATGCGCCCCCACCCCCCAGGGCGCGCGGCCCTTGAGGATGTAGGGGTTGAGCGAATCAAAGCCGCCGGTCTCGCCGAAGACGATCGTGCCCCCGTTCGGCGCATCGGGATTCGCGTATGGCAACGCCTTGAAGTCGGGCGGCAGCGCCGGCGCGCCATACATGGCAAGCCCGTGCTGAGGTTCGGCCGCGACCGGGATGGGCGCGAGGGCAGCACCCAGCGCCATGAGCCACGCCACCGGTGATAGTCGTGTCATATCCGTCACATCCCGTGCTTCGATTAACCAAGACCATCCTAAACCAGGCCCGGCGGTGCCCGCAGCAGGATTTTCGGCTTGGCGGAACGCCGCTTTTCTCGTATAAAGGGTGCACTGCTCGATAGGTTTCTTGCCTGTATGAAACCTGCCTCAACAACTTGGCGCCCCCCTCGTGGGGGCGTCTTTTTTTGCCCGCACCCCCGCGCCTTTCGCAGTTGCAGCACCCGAGCCCGGCGCGCTAAGCATCCGGCGGCATAGCTTGGAGTGGATGCACATGTCGATCAGCGGGAAATGCGCCGTCGTCACCGGATCGAATTCCGGGATCGGCCTTGGCATCGTCGAGGAGCTGGCCCGCCTTGGCGTGGACGTGGTGCTCAACTCGTTCACCGAAAACCCCGAGGATCACGCGCTCGCTGAGCGGATCGCCTCGGAGCACGCGGTCCGCGCCCGCTATGTCCGCGCCGACATGGCCGACGGCGAAGCCTGCCGCGACCTGATCGCCCAGGCCCAGGCGGCGATGGGGCGCGTTGACATCGTCGTGAACAATGCCGGCATCCAGCATGTCGCCCCGATCCCGGAGTTTCCCACCGAGCAGTGGAACCGGATCATCGCGATCAATCTCTCCTCGGCCTTTCACACCACCGCGGCCGCCCTGCCGCTGATGCGCGCGCAGGGCTGGGGGCGGATCGTCAACATCGCCTCGGCGCACGGGCTGACGGCCTCGCCGTTCAAGTCGGCTTACGTCGCGGCCAAGCATGGGGTCGTCGGGCTCTCGAAGGTCACCGCGTTAGAGACCGCCGAGGAGCCGATCACCTGCAACGCCATCTGCCCGGGCTACGTGCTCACGCCGCTGGTCGAGGCGCAGATCCCCGACACGATGAAGGAATACGGAATGGACCGCGACAGCGTGATCCGCGACGTCCTGCTCGCCCGCCAGCCCTCCAAGCAGTTCGCCACGGTCGAGCAGCTCGGCGGCTGCGTCGCCTTCCTCTGCTCGCCGGCAGCCGACCAGATCACCGGCACCACCCTGTCGGTCGACGGGGGCTGGACGGCGCTGTGAGCCGCGCGCGCCCCGAGACCCACAGCGTCAACTTAGCACTCCAGGGCGGCGGCGCGCATGGCGCCTTCACCTGGGGCGCGCTCGACCGGCTGCTCGAGGACGAGGGGATCGAGATCGAGGGCATCACCGCCACCTCGGCCGGCGCGATGAACGCGGCCGCGCTCAAGCACGGCTGGACCGAGGGCGGCCGCGAGGGCGCGCGCGCGCGGCTCTCCCGCTTCTGGCTGCGCGTCGCGGGGCTCGACGGGGTGATGTCGGAGACGGTGATGGCCTGGCTGCAGGCGGTCTCGCCCGCGCCGGGGGTCATCGCCCACGCGCTCGAGGCGAGCCCCGCGGTGCTCGCCGGCGAGGCGGTGAAGCGGGTGCTCTCGCCCTACCAGTTCAACCCGATGAACTTCCACCCGCTGCGCGGCATCGTCGAGGAACTGCTCGACTTCGACCGGGTCTGCGCGAGCGAAGGGCCGAAGCTGTTCGTCGCCGCCACCAACGTGCGCACCGGCAAGCCGCGGATATTTCAGGGCGCAGGCATCACCACCGACGCGATCCTCGCCTCGGCCTGCCTGCCGACGCTCTACCAGGCCGTCGAGATCGAGGACCCTGCGACCGGCCGGCTCGAGGCCTACTGGGACGGCGGCTACATCGGCAACCCGGCGCTCTATCCGCTCTTCTACCGAACCGAGAGCCGCGACATCGTCATTGTCCACATCAACCCGATCTATCGGGAGGAGCTGCCGCGCACAGCGACAGAAATTCTCAATCGGATCAACGAGATCAGCTTCAACGCGTCACTCCTGCGCGAACTTCGCAACATCGACTTCATCAACCGGATGCTCGACAACGGCACGATCGCCGAGGGTCGGATGAAGCGCAACTTCGTCCATTCGGTCAGCGACGACGCGCTGATGACCCAGCTCGGCATCGCCACCAAGCTCACGCCGAACCGCGCGCTGCTCCTGCAACTGCGCGACGCCGGACGCGCAGCGATGGACGGCTTTCTCGCACGCCACCGCAGCGACATCGGAACCTGCTCGACCATCGACCTGCGCGGCATGTTCGACACCCAGGGCGCACATGTGTGAAAGCGTGCAAGACTCCTAACGAAAGGTAAAAACGGCGAATTTTCTTCAATGAATTCAATAGACGTGTTCGGATTTCACTGTGAAAGGCGTGAAGGTCACCTCCGCCCACCCCCCTCCTGCCTCTCGAACAGCAGGGTCAGATACCGCTTCAGATGCGCCACGCTCTGGCGCGCGATCGCCGCATCCCCGCTCCCCTTGGCCATGACGAAGGCCCCTTGCAGCACCGTCTGGGTGTGCAGCGCGAGGCTCTCCGCCGACGGGCAGTCAGGCGGCCCGTAGAGCGCGATCGCCTCGCCAAGATCCGCCTCCAGCGTGCCCGCGTGCCCCACGATGCTGGCGAAGCTCGCCTCCCGGATCGCCGGCGCCGTCTCGTAGGTTTCCTGCAGCATGGTCCCCACCAGACAGGTGAACTCCGGCACGCGCCCCGCCAGCAATTCCGCCCGGAAATCGAGATAGGCCAGAACCCGCTCCAGCGGGTCGGCCGGCGCATGATACGGCGCGCCCGCGAACAAGACCCCGGTCGTGTCGGACCAGTGCCGGGCGGCGGCGACGGCCAGGTCGCCCTTCGTCTTGAAGTGGTGAAAGAACGCGCCCTTGGTGACCCCCGCCGCGGCACACAGGTCCTCGACCGTGGTCGCGGCATAGCCCTTGGTGCGGATGATTCGAACCGCCGCCTCCAGGAGCCGGGTCCTGGCGGTGGTCCTGGGTCGGGCATCGACGCTGGCGCTTTCCATGACAGAATTCATGACCGACCGGTCGGTGATGTCAACTCGTTGAGTCCTTCCACGGGACGAACCTCCAGCGCAACCGCCTTGCGCCGGATCTCGATAGCACCTAGCCTCGGCGGCGAAGATGGGTGGCGGGAACAAGCAGCAGTCGGTTGATCTCGACCTCGACGGGTTCGGGGCGATCGCCGATCCATCGACGGATGGGGCCCCCTCAGCGGGCGGCGGCCATACCAGCAGAGGACGGGGCCGGACGTGAGCCCACCGCACCCGCCACGCACGGCGCTCCTGTCCGGCGCGAGCCGGGGTATCGGAGCTGCGATCGCGCGGCGGCTGTCGGCCTCCGGCTGGTCGCTGTCGCTGGGGATGCGCACGCCTGCCCTGCCCGCGGGCTTGACCGCGGACCGCACCCAGATCACGCCCTATGATGCCCAGGAAAAGGCCGAGGCGCGCTGGGTCGAGGCGGCGCGTGGCCGTTTTGGCTGCATCGACGCGGTGATCTGCTGCGCGGGGGTGATGCAGCCCGCCTCGGTGATCGACATCGACGACGCGGGCCTCGACCGGATGTGGGAGGTGAACGTCAAGGCGCCGCGGCGGCTGATCGCGGCCGCGTGGCCCGCGCTCTGCGAGAGCGGGCGGGGTCGGGTCATCGTTGTCGCCTCGATGTCGGGCGTCCGGGTGAGGTCGGCCGAGAGCGCGCCCTATGCGATGACCAAGCACGCCGCGGTGGCACTCGTCCACGGGGTCCGCCAGGCGGGATGGGACGCGGGGGTGCGCGCGACGGCGGTCTGTCCCGGCTATGTCGCCACCGACATGACCCGCGACGTCACGACGCTGCCTCGCGAGCGGATGACGCAGGCCGAGGATGTCGCGCGGCTGGTCGAGCTCGCACTCGACACGCCGAACAACGCCTGCCTCGCCGAACTGCACGTCACCTGCCAGCTCGAGGATCGCGACTGAATGCCCGGACCGCGCCCCACTCCCGTGCACGGCGACGAGGATCTGCCCGCGCGCGTCGATGTCGTCGTGATCGGCGGCGGGATCGTCGGCGCCTCGACCGCGCTCGAGCTCGCCGAGCGCGGGGTGAGCGTGGCGCTCTGCGAGAAGGGCGGGATCGGCCACGAGCAGTCGAGCCGCAACTGGGGCTGGGTCCGTATCTCGCGCCGCGACCCGCGCGAGGTGCCGCTGATGGCTGAGTCCTTGCGCATCTGGAAGGGGCTGGATGCGCGCCTGGGGCGCGAGACCGGCTACCGGCGGACCGGCATCGCCTTCGTCTGCGAGAACGAGACGAGCTTTGCGAACCACGACCGCTGGCGACGGCATCTCGAGCCGTTCCAGATCGAGAGCCGGATGATCGAGGGCGCGGCGCTGGCGGAGCTGCTCCCGGAGGGCAAGCCCAACGCCCGCGGCGCGCTCTATACTCCCGCGGATGGACGGGCCGAGCCGCAGAAGGCGGCG
>JBBQRM010000072.1:0-10117 GCA_038214855.1 Rhodobacterales bacterium
GCTCGACCGCCTCCAGGCGCAGCGTCACCAGCGACCCGTCTGCGAGCGTCGCGAGGTCGGTCTCCTCGCCCGGGCGCGCAGCCTCGGCGAGTGCGCGGAAGGCCGGATCGACGGCAAGCGGCCCCTCGCTCTGATCGTTCAACTCCAGCGTGCCCAGCTCCATGCCGGCAGTCTCGGCCGCGATCTCCTCGAGCGTGGCGCCGCCGGCCACGAGGTCGTCTATCGCGCCGGCCTCGGCTGCGATGCGACTCTGCGCCTGGTCGAGCGCGCGCTCTGCCGCGATCGTGGCGCGTGCCTCCTCGAAGGGCGTGACCTCGGCCGCGGTGATCGCGTTGATGCGGTAGAGCGAGGGCCCGAGCGGCGTCGCCACCGGCCCGACGATGCCCGGTCCCTCGGCGCCGAAGACCGCCGCCCGCGGCTCGGCCGCGAGATCGGCCGCTGCGAGTGCCCCCTGGTCGATTTCCTGCGGCGAGAGCCCGCGCTCGGCCGCGAGCGCATCGAACTCCGTCTCGCCGGCGTCGAGCCGCGCCTTCGCGGCCGAAGCCTCCTCCATTGCGCCGAAGCCGATGCGGTCGAGGATCCGCCGCTCGGGCGCGCCGAAACGGTCGGGCTCGGCCTCGTAGGCCGTGCGCAACTCGGCCTCCGGCACCTCGACCTCCGCCGCCAGCGTCTCCGGCGAAAGCAGGGCATAGGTGAGGCGGCGGGTCTCGGGCCTCGTGTAGCGCGCCTCGTTCCTGGCATAGAAGTCTGCCACCACCCGGTCCGAGGGCGGGGCTACCGGCCGTTCGAGCGCCTCCGGTCCGAGCCGCAGCCAGTCGAAGCCGCGCCGTTCGCCCAGGAACCCCAGCACGCTCAGCGCCGCCGTGTCGGGCAGCACGGTCGCCGATTGCACGGCGGTTGCGATCAGCGCCCGCGTCGCCTCGTCGCGCAGCATCGCCTCAAACTCGGGGGCCGCGAGCCCGGTGCGCTGCAGCGCAAACCGGTAGGTCTCGGCATCGAAGCCGCCGTCGGCGCCGCGGAAGGCCGGCACCGCCTCGATCTGGTCGCGCACCATCGCGTCGCTCGCACGCAGGCCCAGCCGCTCGGCCTCCGCGTCCAGCGCGGCGTCGTTCACCAGCCGCGCGAGCACCATCCGGTCGACGCCGAACTCGCGCGCTTCGGCCATCGTCAGGCTGCGCCCGATCTGGCCGGAGATCGCCTGCAGCTCCTGCTGCATCGCGCGCGCATAGGCCTCGGCGCTGACGTCGCGAGATCCCACGCTCGCGATGTTTCGCGTCCCGAGCCCCCCGGTGCCGATCCCGAAGCCCGCGAGCCCGACAATCAGGAGGCCCACGATCACCCAGACCAGGACATTCGAGCGGCGGGCGCGGAACGCGTTCAACATCTGCGGGCTCTCGGCTCGGGGAAAGTGGCGCTTTTCCTAGGCCTCTGCGCCCGCGCTGGCAAGAGGCGCGAAGGCAGCGAGCCGCCCGGCGAGCTCGTCGAGCCCCGCCGCATCGACGTTGGCGAAGGCGACCCGGAGGTGGCGCTCCGCGGCGCCGTCGCCGCCCGCGGCTCTGGTCGGGCCAAACATCGTGCCCGGCAGCATCAACACCGAAGCCTCGCGCACCAGCGCCCGCGCGAGAGCGTCGGACGCCATCGGAAAGGGATGTTCGACATAGGCGAAATAGGCGCCGCAGCCGCGCAACTCCCAGCCGGCCAGGCTCGCGAAGGCCGCCGCGGCCGCCCGCCTGCGTGCGAGGATCTCGGCCCGCTCGCCCGCCACCCAGGCGCTCAGGTGTTCGAGCCCCCACAGGGCCGCCTTCTGGCCGAGCTGCGGCGGGCAGATGCTGACGGTGTCGAGGAACTTCTCGGCCTGGGCGAGCAGCGCCGGGTCCGCGATCAGCGCGCCCACCCGGTGCCCCGTCAACCGGTAGGCCTTGGAGAAGGAGTAGAGATGCACGAAGTCCTCGCGCCAGTCGGGATCGGCGAACAGATCGTGCGGCCTTCCCTCGCGCGCGTCGAAGTCGCGGTAGGTCTCGTCGAGGATCAGCCGCGCCCCGTGCCGGCGGGCGAGCGCCGCGAAACCGGCGACCGTCGCGCCGTCGTATTCCGCCCCCGTCGGGTTGTTGGGGCTCACCAGCACGATCGCCTTCACCCGCTCCCCCATCAGGCCGCGCGCGGCCTCGAGGTCGGGAACCATGTCCGGCCCGCAGGGCACCGGCACCGCCTCGATACCGGCCATGTCGAGCCACATCTTGTGGTTGAAGTACCACGGCACCGGCAGCAGCACCGCGTCTCCCGGCGCCGCCAGCGCCGCCAGCGCCGTGCAGAACGCCTGGTTGCAGCCCGCGGTGATCGCCACGTCCGTCGCTACGATCTCGCCGCCGTAGTCCCGGCTCCAGTGCGCGGCGATCGTCTCGCGCAGCGGCCCCAGGCCCAGCACCGGCCCGTAGAGATGCGTGTCGGCCTCGGACAGCACCATCTCCGCCATCGCCGCGCGCAAGGCCTCGGGGGGCGGCGCGACGGGGGCGGCCTGGCTGAGGTTAATGAGCGGCCGGTCCGGCGGAAACACCGCGCCGCGGGTCCAGCGCCGCGCCTCCATCACCGGTGAGGGCGATGTCGCCTGGATCGGTGGGCTGAAGCGGGTCATGGACGGCATCCTTGCATATAAAGCCGACCCTAGCGACAGCGGCGGCTGCCCTGCAAGCCGCGCCGCCGTCCCTGGTGGAACCGCGCCATGTTTCGAACCTGACGGCTCGAAACCCGCCGGAGCCCAGGTCCGGCGGCGGCGTGGCGTGTGCATCGGCTTGACGCGATGGGGGGCGGGGGCTAGGCGCACGTGCCATGGCACAGCCCCCGATCCTGACGTTGAGCGACGTGGCGCTGACCTTCGGCGGTGCGCCGCTTCTCGAGGGGGCAGGTCTCGCGGTCCATCCCGGCGAGCGGATCGCGCTCGTCGGGCGGAACGGCTCGGGCAAGTCGACGCTGATGAAGCTGATGGCGGGGCTGGTGGAGCCGGACAGCGGCACGCGCTTCCTGCGACCGGGAACGCGCCTCGGCTACATGGCGCAGGAACCGGATTTCGCCGGCTACGTGAGCTTGCGGGATTTCGCGGCCGAGGGCGTGGACCCTGCCGAGGACTGGCGGGTGGACATGGCAATGGACGGGCTCGGCCTCGCGCCCGACCTCGAGCCCGGGGCGGCCTCGGGGGGAGAGCGCAGGCGGGCGGCACTCGCTCGCGTGCTCGCGCAGGCGCCCGAGTTCATGCTGCTCGACGAGCCGACGAATCATCTCGACATCGCGGCGATCGGCTGGCTCGAGGCGCATCTGGCGGAGACGCGGGCGGGCTTCGTGGTGATCAGCCACGACCGGGCGTTCCTGCGCGCGCTGACCTCGCGCACGCTCTGGGTGGACCGCGGGCAGGTGCGAAGGCTCGACCGCGGCTTCGAGGCCTTCGAGGAATGGCGCGACAAGACCTACGAGGAGGAGGATCAGGCGGCCCACAAGCTCGACCGTCTGATCCGCGCCGAGGGGCGCTGGGCGGTCGAGGGCATCTCGGCCCGGCGCAAGCGCAACCAGGGGCGGGTGCGACGGCTCGCCGACCTGCGTGCCGAGCGGCGCGAGCGGATCGCCCGTTCCGGCACGGCGCGGATGGAATTCGAGAGCGCGTCCCGCTCGGGGCGTCTGGTGATCGAGGCGAAGGGCATCGCCAAGAGCTTCGGCGGGCGCGAGCTGGTCCGGGATTTCTCCATGCGGATCGGGCGCGGCGAGCGGGTGGCGCTGGTCGGGCCGAACGGGGTGGGCAAGACGACGCTGCTCAGGATGCTGACCGGCGAGCTCGCGCCTGACGCGGGAATGGTGCGGCTGGGGGCGAACCTCAACATGGCGGTGTTCGATCAGAATCGGGCGGCGCTCGACCCCGAGGCTACGCTGTGGGACACGCTGACCGGCGACGCCGATCTCGGTGTGTCGGGGAGCAACGATCAGGTGATGGTGCGCGGCCGGCCGCGGCACGTCGTCGGCTATCTCAAGGAGTTCCTGTTCGCGGAGGCGCAGGCGCGGGGGCCGGTCCGCGCGCTGTCGGGCGGCGAGCGGGCGCGGCTGTTGCTCGCGCGGCTGATGGCGCGGGACTCGAACCTGCTGGTGCTCGACGAGCCGACCAACGATCTCGACGTCGAGACGCTCGACCTGCTCGAGGAGCTGGTGGGCGATTACGAGGGTACGGTGCTGCTGGTCAGCCACGACCGCGACTTCGTCGATCGGGTGGCGACCGCGACGGTAGCGATGGAGGGAGACGGGCGCGCCCTGGTCTATGCCGGCGGCTGGTCGGACTACCGCGCGCAGCGGGGGGAGCCGGAGGCGCGCGACGCGGCGCCGGCTGCGACGAGACCCGCGCGGCGGGAGGCGCGGGCGGAGGCGGCGCGGGAGGCGCGGCTGAGCTTCGTGCAGGCGCACCGGCTCGAGGGGCTGCCGGCGGAGATCGCGCGGCTCGAGGCCGAGATCGCCCGGCTCGAGGAGCTGCTCGGCGATCCGGATCTGTTCGGGCGGGAGCCGGCGAAATTCGAGAAGGCGAGCGCGGCGCTGGTGGCGCGGCAGCAAGCGCTGGCGGCGGCGGAGGAGGAATGGCTGGCGCTGGAGGCGCTGCGGGAGGCGGCGGAAGAGTGAAGGCGGGGCGCGTGCAACATCAGGCGTTTCACTGTGAAAGGTTGATATGGGCATTGAAAACGTTGAAGAATAAATCGCGTTTTCACGTTCGCTTAACGTTTCACCGGCCGGGGGGCGTGGGGTGATCCTGCCGAGCGCCGCGCAGCTCTGGCCGATGGCGCTGATGCTGACAGGCATCGGCGTGCTCGCGGGGCTGGTGGCGGGGCTGCTCGGGGTGGGCGGCGGGTTCCTGCTGGTGCCGGCGTTCCTCTATGCCTTCACTGCCCTCGGCTACGGGTCGGAGTTGGTGATGCAGGTCTGTCTCGCGACCTCGCTCGCGACCATCGTCGTGACGAGCTTGCGCGGTCTCGCGGCGCATAATCGGCGCGGCGCAGTGGACTGGGCGATCCTGCGCGGCTGGGCGCCGGCGCTGGCTCTGGGTGCGGTCGTGGGCGTGCTGGTGGCGGGCAGCCTGGAGACCCGGGCGCTGTTGCTGATCTTCGGGGTGCTCGGGACGCTCGGCGGGCTCAACCTCGCGCTCGGCGCCCCCGAGGCGCGGCTGGCGAAGGAGATGCCGCGCGGCGCCGCGCGCTGGGGGCTGGGAGGCGCCATCGGCTTTGTCGCGGTGCTGATGGGCATCGGCGGCGCGATGTTCGGGGTGCCGCTGATGCGGCTTTGCGGCGTGCCGATGCACCGGGCGGTCGGGACCGCGGTGGGCTTCGGCCTCGCCATCGCGGTGCCCGGCGTGGCGACGTTTCTCGCGCATGGCTGGGGGGAGCCAGGCCGGCCGCCGTTCACGCTGGGGCTCGTGAACCTGCCGGCGTTTCTCATCGTGATCGCGATGACGCTGATGGTGACGCCGCTGGGGGTGAGGGCCGCGCATGCGCTCGACGCGCTGCTGTTGCGGCGGCTCTTCGCGGCGTTCGTAATCGCGATGGCGCTCAACCTGCTGCGGCTGGGGCTGGCGGGGTAGGGGCGAAACGGCAGCCGTCGCGGTTCGAGAGAGCCAGTTCGTCCTTCACCCTCGCCGAGCCGCGCGGCCGCCGCGGCGGCGGGGGCGCAGGCGGGCGGCGCGGGAGGGCAGCGCGGCCATCACGCTGCGGCGGGCCTCCGGCGTGAGCCGGGTCCAGTCGGCGATCTCCTCGATGCTGCGGTAGCAGCCCAGGCAGAGCCGCGTGGCGGGATCGACGACGCAGAGATTGATGCACGGGCTCTCGATCTCGTCGCGGCGCCACAGGCCGTCGGTCTCGCCCGGTTCGTCGGTCATGCGCGCGCGCCCTCTTCCAGATGGGTGAGCCGGTCCAGCATCCCCTGGAGTATATAGGCGGCCGCGACGTGGTCGATCACCCGGGCGCGACGTTTTCGCGACGTATCCGCCTCCAGCAGCGCGCGTTCGGCGGCGACGGTGGACAGCCGCTCGTCCCAGAAGCCGATCGGCAGCGCCGTGAGCGGCGCGAGGTTGCGCGCGAAGGCCCGCGTCGACTGGCAGCGCGGCCCTTCGCTGCCGTCCATGTTGCGCGGCAGGCCGATGACGAAGCCGCCGGTCGCCCGTTCCGCCGCGAGCGCGAGCAAGAGGCTCGCATCCGCCCCGAACTTGCTGCGCTTGAGGGTGCGCAGGGGGCTCGCTACGCGGCGGAAGGTGTCGGACACGGCCACGCCGATGGTCTTGTCGCCGAGGTCGAGCCCGATCAGCGCCCGGCGAGGGGCCAGCGCCGCCGCGTATTCCCCTGCGTCGTCGTAGAGCCCGATCATGGCCCGAGCCCCGCCTCGCGCGCGGCTGCGGTCAGCAGGTCGAGCGCCGCGGGGTTCTGCGCGAAGTGATGCCGCGCCTCGGCAAGGATCGCCGCGGCATCCTCGCTGCGGCCGAGCACGCCGAGCGAGCGGACGAGCTGCGCCCAGTCCTCGGGCGGCCCGCCCTCGGTCGCGAGCCGGTCCGATAGCCTTGCGACCATGCCCTCGATCATCGCCCCGCGGTCGCCGACCTCCATGCCCTGCGCGTCCTCGATCTCGGTGCGGGTCGGCCCCGCCGGCGCCTGCGCACGCGGCGGCGGGGGCTGGCCCGCGAGGCGGGCGACCTCGTCGATGTCGCGCTCGATCGACGCGACCCAGGGCGCATCCGCCGGCCCCTCGACCAGCAGCCCCGACCAGAGGCGGTAGGCGAGATCGGGCCGGCCGCCCTGAAGCAGCGCGAGCCCGGAATAGTAGCGGCCGACCGGGTTTTGCGCATCGAGCGCGAGCGCGCGGGCGAGTGCCGCCTCGGCCTCGGGCGAGACGTAGCCGCCCACGGCGAGGATCATCAGCTCTGCCCAGTCCACCAGCGCCTGCGGGTCCACCTCCGGCTCCGTCAGCTCGACGACGCGGGCCTGTGCCGCCGCGGCCTCGGCCCAGCGGCCGAGCGTGCCGAGGCTGCGGGCGAGCAGGCGGTGGCCCTGGAGGTCGTCCGGCCGCTCGGCGAGCACCGCCTGGAGGCGGGCGAGCAGCGCGAGATCCTCGGGGCTCGCCGCGGCGGGAGGTGCGGCCTCGGCGTCGCCCGCGACCATCGCCTCGGCCACGGCCTGGGTGGGGCGGTTCGCACGTTCCTCCGCCTGGCGCTCGAGCCTTGCTGCGAGCGGCTGGTCGGGCAGGAGCGGCGCGCCGAGCCCGGCATAGAGCCCCGCCGCTGCCAGCGCGAGTGCGGCCGTCGCACCCCAGGCGACGGGGGCGCTCACCCGGCGCGGCGCGCGGGCGGCGGCGGTCTCGGCGGCTTCGGCGTCGGCTGCGGCGAGCAGGCGCCGCGACACCTCGACGCGGCTCGCCTGCGCCTCGCTCTCGCTCAGGACGCCGCGGTCGCGGTCGGCGTCGATCTCGCGCAGCTGGTCGCGGTAGACCTGCATGTCGTAGCTCGCGCGCCGCTCGGCCGAGGCCCTGCGCCGCAGGAGCGGCGCGAACACGGCCGCGAGCGTGCCGAGCACAAGCACCGCCGCCACCGTCCAAAAGAGCCAGGCCGTCTGCATCCGATATCCCGTCGCCGCGCCGGGCCGCCGGCGCGGGCGGACCCTAGCTTCTCGCCCGGCGCCGCACAACGCCGCACGCCGCCGCACGGCCGCGCATGTCGGGAACGCGCGCGCAGGTGCCGGAAGCGGCCTTGGCGCCACGCCGCGGATGGTGCAAGAGAGGGGTTCACCCGGCCCCTGACGTGAGGGTTTCCGCGCCGATGCGCCGCTATTCCGCCTTTGCCATCGCCCGCGAGGCCCTGCGCCACCATACCGGCTGGGACCGGGCCTGGCGCGCGCCCGAGCCGAAGGCCGCCTACGAGGTGGTGATCGTCGGCGCCGGCGGCCACGGGCTCGCCACCGCCTATTATCTCGCCAAGGAACACGGCATCCGCGACGTGGCGGTGCTCGAGAAGGGCTGGCTCGGCGGCGGCAACACCGGGCGCAACACCACGATCATCCGCTCGAACTACCTGCGCCCGCCCTCGGCCGCGATCTACGAGCGCGCCCGCAGCCTCTACGAGACGCTGTCCCAGGAGCTGAACTTCAACGTGATGTTCTCGCCGCGCGGCGTGCTGATGCTCGCCCAGACCGAGCATGAGTTGCGCGCCTGGAAGCGCACCGCGCACGCCAACCGCCTGGCAGGGATCGAGAGCGAGCTCGTCGGGCGCGACCGCATCGCCCGGATCGCCCCGATCATGAACCTCGACGGCCCGCGCTATCCGGTGCTCGGGGCGCTGTGGCAGCCGCGCGGCGGCACCGCGCGCCACGACGCGGTCGCCTGGGGCTATGCCCGCGCGGCCTCGGATATGGGGGTGGACATCGTCCAGAATTGCGAGGTGAACGGCATCGACCGCGATGCCTCCGGCGTCACCGGCGTGCGGACCTCGCGCGGCGCCATCGCCTGCCGCAAGCTCTGCCTCGTCGTCGCCGGCTCCTCGAGCGTGCTCGCCGAAATGGCCGGGTTCCGGCTGCCGATCGAGAGCGTGGCGCTGCAGGCACTGGTCTCCGAGCCGATCAAGCCCGCGCTCGACTGCGTGGTGATGGCCAACACCGTGCACGGCTATCTCAGCCAGTCCGACAAGGGCGAGATGGTGATCGGCGGCGGCACCGACAGCTTCAACAACTACACCCAGCGCGGCTCCTTTCACCACATCGAGGAGACGGTCCGGGCGCTGATCGAGACCTTCCCGATGCTCTCGCGCCTGCGGATGCTGCGGCAATGGGGCGGGATCGTGGACATCACCGGCGACCGCTCGCCGATCATCGGCACCACGCCGGTGCCCGGCATCTTCGTGAACTGCGGCTGGGGCACCGGCGGGTTCAAGGCGATCCCCGGCTCCGGTTGGGCCTGCGCCGAGATGCTGGCCCGCGGCACGCCCGGCGATCTCGCCGCCCCCTTCGGGCTCGACCGCTTCACCGAGGGCCGGATGATCGACGAGAGCGTCGCCGCGGCGGTGGCGCATTGATGCGGCCGGGTCTCGCCCTCGATCGGCGCGCCCGCTGCCGGCGCTCCTCGCGTAGTTGTGAGGATCTCCCGGTCAGGTTTTCGGCCCGGACCCCGAACCGGTGGCGCGGCAGGGCGAGTGCGAAGGGACGGGGCGATGAAGATGCGACAGGGGGTGCGCCGATTGCTCCTGGGGGGCACGGGGCTGATCGTCGCGCTGATCCTGGTCATGATCGCGCTGTGTCTGTCGCGTGGCACGCTGCCGGTCCATCTGGTGACGCTGGCGCTGCTCACCACCTCCGGACCGCTGGTGTCGCGGGTGTTCGAGGGGCTGGTGCGGCGGCGGCAGCGGGTGCTCGATCTCGAGATGAACTGCCTCGAGGCGGACGACGAGGTGCTCGTCGCGCGGGTCGTGCCGCTCGCGATGCCGGTGGCGGGCGCGCTCTTCTCCTATTCCGTGATGTTCTGAAGCCGCCGGCGGCGCGGCGGATCAAGCATATGGGTTGTGCATGGGTTGTGCATGCCTTGTGTATGCCGGGTTCCCGAGGATTTCCATGCTGCTCCTGACCTGCCCTGCCTGCGGCGTGAGCGCCGAAGAGACCGAATTCGCCGCCGGTGGCGAGGCGCATCTGAAGCGCGCAGCCATTGGCGCCTCGGACGCCGAGGTGGAGGAATATCTCTTTGGCCGCCGCAATCCTCGCGGCGTGCATTTTGAACGCTGGCGCCATGCCTACGGCTGCGGCAAGTGGTTCCACGTCGCCCGCTGCACCCGCACTCTGGAGATCTTCGGCAGTTACGCAGCCCAAACCACGGAGCCGCCGAGCGACATCGTCGAGGCGATAGAGGCCCGGCGGGAGGGGCGCGCATGAGCGGCCGGCGCGCCCGCGGCGGCAGCCTTCTCGACCGCGCCCGCCCGCTCACCTTCCGCTGGAATGGTAGGGTTTACAAAGGCTTTCAAGGCGACACGCTCGCATCGGCGCTGCTCGCGAACGACCAGGTGCTGATGGGGCGCAGCTTCAA
Source organism: Rhodobacterales bacterium (assembly GCA_038214855.1). Classification (GTDB taxonomy): domain Bacteria; phylum Pseudomonadota; class Alphaproteobacteria; order Rhodobacterales; family Rhodobacteraceae; genus Amaricoccus. Next base: position 10,066 of record JBBQRM010000072.1, read on the forward strand.
GTACCACCGTCCGCGCGGCGCCGTCGCCGCTGGTGTCGAAGAGCCGAACGCG
>JBBQRM010000073.1:0-10107 GCA_038214855.1 Rhodobacterales bacterium
CTTCACCGCCGGATCGTCGAGCAGGATGCCGACGCCGCGCGCGATCTGGAAGCTCGTCGCGGTGGTGCGGACGTCCATGAAATTCGCCGGCCGCCCGCCCGCATCGACCACCATGTCGAAGGTGGCGAGCCCCAGTCCCGCGCCGTTCACCACGAGGCCGATGTCGCCCGGCATCTTGACGAAGTTGATGTCGTTCTCGCGGGCGATGCGCTCGATCGGGTCGCGCTGCGCCTCGGCTGCCATCTGCTCGAGCTCGGGGTGGCGGTAGAGCGCGTTGTCGTCGATCACCATCTTGGCGTCGACTGCGACCGCCGCCCCGCTCCTGCCGATCGCGACGGGGTTGAGCTCGACGAGGATCGCATCGTTGGCGAAGGCCGCGCGAACCGCCGCCCGCGCCAGCGCCGCAATGCTCTCGGCGGCCGCGCCCTCGAGACCGAGCCGGTCGAGAAAGCCCGCGAGGTCCACCCCCTCGAGATCCCCGTCCGCAGGCAGGGGCAGCATCTCGACCAGGCCCGGATCGCGCGACGCGCGCCGCTCGAACCCCGCGCCACCCTCGCGCGCGCCGAGCAGGGTGGCCACCCCGTCGCGCTCGTCGACGACCATCGCAAGGTAGAGGCTGCGCCGGTCGTCCACAGCCGCCTCGACGTAGACGCGCTCGACCGCAGCGCCTTCGGGATCGGTCTGATCGGTCACCAGAGGCGCCGCCATCAGAGCAGCCGCAGCGTCACGGACGCCGCTGGGGGTCGCCGCGAACTTGACGCCTCCCGCGGGGCCGCGCGCGCCCGCGAGGATCTGCGCCTTGACCGCGAACTTCTCGCAGGCGAGTCCCCGCGCCCGGGCTTCGGCCTCCTCGGGGGACCGCGCTACGGCGCCCTCCGGGATCGCCACGCCATATTGCGCGAGAATCTCCTTGGCCTGATATTCCGGCAGGTACATGGTCTTCCCCCCGGTGCGGTACCGCGTGCGTTTTCCGCCTCACCCGCCCGTGGAATGTGGTACACCAGGGACGGTCCTCCGGTCAATCCTTCCGAGGCCGGACGACTGTCACCGTCGAAGGAGCCGATGCCGAATCTGCGCGACATGCAGCTGATCGCAGCCCTCGCCCGCCACCGGCATTTCGCCCGGGCGGCGGCGGAATGCAGCATTTCGCAGCCGGCGTTCTCGGCGCGAATCCGAAACCTCGAGCTCGAGCTCGGCGGCCCGATCGTCAAGCGCGGCAACCGCTTCCTGGGCTTCACTGCCGAGGGCGACATTGCGCTGAAATGGGCGCGCCGCCTGCTCGCTGATGCCGAGGGGCTGCGGCAGGAGATCGACGTGGCCCGAGGGGCGCTGACCGGCCGGCTGGCACTCGGCGCGGTTCCGACTGCGCTCGCCTATCTCGCACTTGTCCCTGCGCTGCTGCGCGCCGATCACCCCGAGCTCACGATCCAGCTCTATTCGCTCACCTCCTCGCAGATCCACCGCGGGCTGGAGGACTTTTCGCTCGACGCCGGCGTCACCTACCTGGACCACGAGCTGCCCGGCACGCTCAGCGTCGAGCCGCTCTACGAGGAGGGCTACGTCCTGCTCGCCCCGCCGCGGCTGGCGCCTCGGACCGAGGGGACGGCGACCTGGCGGGAGGCGGCGCGCCTGCCGCTCTGCCTGCTTACGCGCAACATGCGCAACCGCCGCATCATCGACGGGGTCTTCGAAGCCGCGGGAGAGGTGCCGCAGCCGGTGCTCGAGACCAACGACTTCACCGCGGCCCTCGCGCAGGTCGCGAGCGGTGCGGCCGCGACTGTCGCACCGGAACTGCTCGCCGACAGCCTGCCGATCGCAGCCGAGGCCGTGTGCCTGCGCCTGGTCGAACCCGACGTGCGCACCCCGCTCGGCCTCGTCACCGCGGTACGCGACCCGGCTCCGCCCGCGGTCCTCGCGCTGATGAGTGCGCTGCGGCGGACGCCACGATAGGCTCAGGCGAAAGCGGCATCGCCAAAAACGATTTGCGGTCCGCCCGCGATGCAGCGCTAGGTGGGCGCCAAATCTCGGAGGAACGACATGGCACCGCTCGACGACGCGCCCGGCATCTGGAAATCCGGCCGCGGCAAGGGCCGCCGCACGCCGAAGGGCCGCCAGCTCGACGACACCGCGCTGGCCGAGGTCCGTGCGCTGCTGGGCGAGCGGCCACGACGGCAGGACCTGCTGATCGAGTTCCTGCATCTGATCCAGGACCGCTACGGGCATCTCTCGGCGGCACACCTGCGCGCGCTTGCCGAAGAGCTGAAGCTGCCGCAGGCGGCGGTCTACGAGGTGGCGACGTTCTACGCACATTTCGACGTGGTCAAGGAGGACGAGGCGCCGCCGCCGGCGCTCACCATCCGGGTCTGCGACTCGCTCTCCTGCGAGCTCGCCGGCGCACAGGAGCTTATGGCGGCTTTGCGCGCCGGGCATGATCCGGCCGAGGTGCGGGTGCTGCGCGCACCCTGCATGGGCCGCTGCGACACCGCGCCGGTCTGCGAGATCGGTCATCATCACATCGACGATGCCACGCCCGTCAAGGTCGCCGAAGCCATTGCCGCCGGCAACACCCATGCCCACGTGCCGGAATACGAAACCTTCCCGACCTATGTCCACAAAGGCGGCTACGAGACGCTGAAGGCACTGCGCGCCGGCCAGGCCACGCCAGACGAGGTGCAGGAGAAGGTGCTGGCTTCCGGCCTGCGCGGCCTGGGCGGCGCAGGATTCCCGTCAGGCAAGAAATGGTCCTTCGTGCGCGGCTACGCCGGCCCGCGCTATCTGGCGGTCAACGGGGACGAGGGGGAGCCCGGCACCTTCAAGGACCGTTGGTATCTCGAGCGCACCCCGCATCTCTTCCTCGAGGGCATGCTGATCGCCGCCTGGGCGGTGGAGGCGGACAAGGTTTTCATCTACAAGCGCGACGAGTATCCGGCGGTGCTCGAGATCCTGCGCCGCGAGATCGCCGCGCTGGAAGCCGCGGGGATCGTCGAGTCGGGATACATCGACCTGCGGCGCGGCGCCGGCGCCTATATCTGCGGCGAGGAATCGGCGATGATCGAGTCGATCGAGGGCAAGCGCGGCCTGCCCCGCCACCGCCCGCCTTACGTGGCGCAGGTGGGCATCTTCGGCCGCCCCACGCTCGTGCACAACGTCGAGACGTTGCACTGGGTGGCGCGGGTCTGCCGCGAGGGGCCCGAGATCCTGAGCTCGGTCGAGAAGAACGGCCGCAAGGGCCTGCGCACCTATTCCGTCTCGGGCCGGGTCAGGAACCCTGGCGTCTACCTCCTGCCCGCAGGCTCGACGATCCTCGATCTGATCGAGGCCTGCGGCGGCATGCTCGACGGCCACACGTTCAAGGCGTATCAGCCCGGCGGCCCTTCGGCGGGGCTTCTGCCCGCCTCGATCGACGACGTGCCGCTCGATTTCGACACGCTGCAACCCCTGGGCAGCTTCATCGGCTCGGCGGCGGTGGTGGTCTTGTCGGACAAGGACCGGGCGCGCGACGCGGCGCTGAACATGCTGCGCTTCTTCGAGGACGAGAGCTGCGGGCAGTGCACCCCCTGCCGCGTCGGCTGCGAAAAGGCGGTGAAGCTCATGCAGGCGGAGAAGTGGGACACGGACCTGCTGGAGGACCTGTCGCAGATGATGGTCGATGCCTCGATCTGCGGCCTCGGCCAGGCAGCCCCGAACCCGATCCGGCTCACCATCAAGCACTTTCCCGAGGAGGTCTGAGATGGCCCAGGACAAGCACTACGGCACCGCGGAGAAGACCACGGAGAAGAGCTCGCGCAAGGGCACGACCAAGACGGAGACCGAGGTCGCGACCGATCCGGTCACCTTCACGCTCGACGGCCGCGAAGTCACCGCGGCCCCCGGTCAGACGATCTGGGAAGTCTCCAAGGGCCAGGGTTTCCGCATCCCGCACCTCTGCCTCGCCGACGAGCCCGGCTACCGCCCGGACGGCAACTGCCGCGTCTGCATGGTCGAAATCGAGGGCGAACGCGTGCTCGCGCCCTCGTGCATCCGTACGCCGTCGCCGGGCATGGTGGTCAACACCCGTTCCGAGCGCGCCGAAAAGGCCCGCAAGATGGTGATGGAGGTCCTCCTCGCCGACCAGCCCCCGCGCCCGGAGGCGCACGACCGCTCTTCGCATCTGTGGAGCATGGCCGAGCAGCAGGGCCTGTCGCACAGCCGTTTTCCGCGGCTCGAGGGCGAGCGCGTGCCGCTCCTCGACGACAGCCACGTGGCGATGCGCGTCAATCTCGACGCCTGCATCCACTGCAACCTCTGCGTTCGCGCCTGCCGCGAGGTTCAGGTGAACGACGTGATCGGCATGGCCGGCCGCGGCCATGACGCGAAGATCGTCTTCGACTTCGACGATCCGATGGGGGCTTCGACCTGTGTGGCCTGCGGCGAATGCGTCCAGGCCTGCCCGACCGGCGCGCTGATGGAGGCGACCGAGCTCGACGCGCACCAGCATGGCGACAGCGCCGACCACGACCGCGAGGTCGAGAGCGTCTGCCCCTATTGCGGCGTCGGCTGTCAGGTGACCTTCAAGATCAAGGACGAGCGCATCGTCTCGGTCGACGGCGCGAACGGCCCGGCCAACGAACAACGGCTCTGCGTCAAAGGCCGCTTCGGCTTCGACTACATCTCCCATCCGCACCGCCTCTTGAGGCCGCTGATCCGCCGAGAGGACGCGCCGGCCAAGGGGCTCAATGTCGATCCCGCCAACCCGCTCACCCATTTCCGCGAGGCGAGCTGGGAGGAGGCGCTCGACGCCGCCGCAGGCGGGCTCGCGAAGCTGCGCACCGAGCACGGCGGCCGGTCGGTCGCAGGCTTCGGCTCGGCCAAATGCTCCAACGAGGAGGCCTATCTCTTCCAGAAGCTGATCCGCCAGGCCTTCGGACACAACAACCTCGACCATTGCACGCGGCTGTGCCACGCCTCCTCGGTCGCCGCCATGCTTGAGAACGTCGGCTCGGGCGCGGTGACGGCGACCTTCAACGAGATCGAGAACGCCGATTGCGCCATCGTGATCGGCGCCAATCCGATCGAGAACCACCCCGTCGCCGCGACCTTCTTCAAGCAGTTCACCAGGCGCGGCGGCAAGCTGATCGTCATCGACCCGCGCGGCGTCGGGCTGGGTCGGTACGCCACCCACCGGCTCCAGTTCCGCCCCGGCTCGGACGTGGCGCTGCTCAATTCGATCATGCACGTGATCGTCGCCGAGGAGCTTTACGACCGCCAGTACGTCGCGGGCTTCACCGAGAACTTCGAGGCGCTCAAGGCGCATGTCGCCGACTTCACCCCCGAGGCGATGGCCGAGCTTACCGGCATCGACGCCGGAACCACCCGCGCAGTCGCCCGCGAGTTTGCCACCGCGCGCGCAGGCATGATCTTCTGGGGCATGGGCATCAGCCAGCACATCCACGGCACCGACAACGCCCGCTGCCTGATCAGCCTCGCGCTGATGTGCGGCCATGTCGGGCGCCCCGGCACCGGCTTGCACCCCCTGCGCGGCCAAAACAACGTCCAGGGCGCCTCGGACGCCGGCCTCGTCCCGATGTTCCTGCCCGACTACCAGTCGGTGAAGGCCGCCGACCCGCAGAAGCTCTTCGCCGAACTGTGGGGCACGCCGATCGACCCCGAGCCCGGCCTGACCGTCGTCGAGATCATGGACGCGGTGCACGCGGGCCAGATCCACGGCATGTACGTTCTCGGCGAGAACCCGGCGATGTCGGACCCCGACGTCGGCCACGCCCGCGACGCGCTGGCCAAGCTCTCGCATTTCGTGGTCCAGGACATCTTCCTCACCGAGACCGCCTGCTTCGCCGACGTGATCCTGCCCGCATCGGCCTGGCCGGAGAAGACCGGCACCGTCACCAACACCAATCGCCAGGTGCAGATGGGCCGCAAGGCGCTTCAGGCTCCCGGCGAGGCGCGCGAGGACTGGGGGGTTCTGGTCGAGCTCGCGAAGCGGCTGGGCCTGCCGTGGGACTACACCCACCCGCGCGAGGTCTTCGCGGAGATGAAGCAGGGGATGCCGTCGCTCGACAACATCACCTGGGACCGGCTCGAAGCGGAAAACGCCGTTACCTACCCGTCGCTCTCGCCAACCGACCCCGGCCAGCCCGTGGTGTTCGGCGACGGCTTCCCGCGCGAGGGTGGCCGCGCCCGCTTCGCGCCCGCGAGCATCGTCCCCCCGGCCGAGACGCCGGACGCCGACTTCCCGTTCATTCTGACCACGGGACGCCAGCTCGAGTACTGGCACACCGGCTCGATGACGCGGCGCGCGCATGTGCTCGACGCGGTGGAGCCGGAGGCCAATGCCTCGCTCAACCCCAAGACCCTGCGCCGGCTCGGGATCGCGCCGGGCGGGATGGTTCGCCTGACGACCCGACGGGGCGTGATCGAGACGATGGCGCGCGCCGACCGCGGCGTCGCCGAGGACATGGTGTTCGTGCCCTTCGCCTATGTCGAGGCGGCGGTTAATCTGCTCACCAACCCGCAGCTCGACCCCTACGGCAAGATCCCCGAGTTCAAATACGCGGCCTGCCGGGTCGAGCGCGCCGATGCCCCGCAGGAGATCGCCGCGGAATAGCCGCCAGGGCAGCGGAAGACACCCGGCTTCACGCGACCCCGAAAACGGCGAAGCCGGAGCGAGCCCACGGCTCGCTCCGGCTTCGTGTCAGCTCGACGCCGGCGGGAGGTGCCGGCGATCGGGTTCAGGCGCCGTAGACGCTGTCGTAGGCGACCTGGCGCAGCGAGAACTGCGACAGACCGAGGTCCTGGAGCTCGCGCGTGCTGAGCCCCTGCAGCTCTGCCAGGGTCCGGCGGTAGAGGCGGTAGTCGGCGTAGGACTTGCGCAGCCGCGTCATCAGCCCGGGCTGGCCAGCATCGGCGCTGGCGGTATAGGTCATGGTCTTGCTCATCGTCGTATCCTTCATTTGTCACATCGTCCCGCGGGAGAACCTCCCGCCGGGGACGGTCATGCTCCGTTGATCGCCGCGCGGGCGAAGGGCTTCAGCGTCGCGCGCTCCAGCCCGATATCCTCCAGCTGCAGGTCCGGCAGGGTGCGCAGCTCGGCGAGCAGGGACCGGTAGGCGCGATGCTGCGCCCAGGTCTGCCGCAGCTGGTGGCTCCAGGACCCCGTGCGCCGGGCGCTTCCGTCGGCGAAGAAGCCGGACGGGGACTGGGACATAGTCGCATAAGTCATCGCATGCTTCCTTTCATTCATTTTCGTGTTTGAGCGTTTCCGGTGTTGTTGCACTGCAATATAGATGCTCGCGCACCCGATGCAATGCCGCGTAGCGACCGGCCGCCATGCCCAGAGCGCATGTCTCATAACGACCCATTAAACTATGAATTTATTTAACTTTAACGCATGACGATCGTTACGGAACCGTGAACGTGCAGGCCCTCGCAGACCCGCGGTTCCGCCGGTACTTCGCGGCGAACATCATCGGGCATGCGCGCGGCGCTGCATGCGGGGCTCACCTTTGCGGCGCGCGGGCGGCGCTGCCCGGTCACGCCGGGTTCCCCTTGCCAGCGCCGCCCGCGCGTACGATCTAGCACCTGAGCCCCCGCCGCCGGGCCCCAACCGGAACCGATCCATGCCCCCCGAGACTGACGCCCCCAGCCGCGCCGCGGTCCTCGAAGCCCTCGCGCGCGTCGAGATGCCCGGCACCGGCGCCAGCATCGTCGAGGCCGACATCGTGCGCGCGCTCAGCGTCGAGCCCGCGGCCGCCGGCGCCAGCGTGCGCTTCGTGCTCGAGGTCGATCCCGCCCAAGGTGCCGCGCTCGAACCCGTGCGCGCCGCCGCCGAAGCGGCGGTGGCGAGGCTCCCCGGCGTCGGCGCCGTTTCCGCGCTCCTGACCGCGCACGGACCCGCCCCGAAGACGCCGCCGCCCGATCTCAAGATCGGCCGCCACCCGACGCCGCAGGCCGGGCCGGCCGCGGTCCCGGGCGTCGCGCGGATCATCGCCGTGGGCTCGGGCAAGGGCGGCGTCGGCAAATCGACGGTCGCGGCCAATCTCGCGGTGGCGCTTGCGCAGGCGGGCTTGCGCACGGGGCTTCTCGACGCCGACATCTACGGCCCCAGCCAGCCGCGGATGATGGGCGTGAACCAGCGCCCCAAATCGCCCGACGGCAAGACGATCATCCCGCTCACCGCCCACGGCGTCACGATGATGTCGATCGGCCTGATGCTCAAGGAGGGCGAGGCGGTGGTCTGGCGCGGGCCGATGCTGATGGGCGCGCTCCAGCAGATGATGGGCCAGGTCGCCTGGGGCGAGCTCGACGTGCTGATCGTGGACCTTCCGCCGGGCACCGGCGACGTCCAGCTCACGCTGAGCCAGAAATACCCGCTCACCGGCGCGATCATCGTCTCCACCCCGCAGGACGTGGCGCTGATCGATGCACGAAAAGCCCTCGACATGTTCGCCAAGACCAAGGTGGAGGTGCTCGGCCTGATCGAGAACATGTCGGCCTACATATGCCCCAATTGCGGCCATGAGGCGCATATCTTCGGCCACGGCGGGGCACGCGCCGAGGCCGAGACGCTCGGCCTGCCGTTCCTGGGCGAGATCCCCCTCGACATCGCCATTCGCCTCTCGGGCGACGGTGGCACGCCCGTCGTCGCCGCCCGGCCCGATAGTCCGGAAGCAAGCGCCTTCCGCGACCTCGCCCGGCGGTTGATCGAGGGCGGGATCGTCTGAGAAATATCCGGCGCTTGCGGCGGAGTCTTGCCTATAATCGGCGATTTCCTATGGTGGAACCACACGATTCTCGGACGCGTCGCGTCCGGGGCTCGACAAGGACAAGTCCAACCGGGAGATCAACAATGAAGAAGCTTCTGCTCAGCACCGCCGCAGCCCTCGCCCTCGCCCCCGCCGTCCACGCGCAGGATGCCGTGAACGTCGGCATCATCCTGGGCTTCACCGGCCCGCTCGAATCGATCACGCCGACCATGGCCGAGGCCGCGGAGCTCGCCTTCAAGGAGGCGTCCGACACCGGCATGCTGCCCGGCGGCGCGACGATCAACCCGATCCGCGCCGATTCGACCTGCATCGACGCGGCCGCCGCCACCTCCGCCGCCGATCGGCTGGTCACTTCCGACGAGATCAAGGCGATCATGGGCTCAGATTGCTCGGGCGTGACCATCGCCATCCTCAACAGCGTCGCGGTTCCGAACGGCGTGACCATGATCTCGCCCTCCGCCACCTCGCCCGCGCTCAGCGACATCGAGGACGAGGGCTACTTCTTCCGCACCTCGCCGTCCGACGCGCGTCAGGGCGAGGTGCTGACCGAGGTGCTCAAGGACCGCGGCATCGACAACGTGGCGGTCACCTACACCAACAACGACTACGGCAAGGGCTTGGCGGAGGCCTTTGAGAAGAACTTCACCGCCGGCGGCGGCACCATCGCGATCTCCGCCGCGCACGAGGACGGCAAGGGCGACTATTCCGCCGAGGTGGCGGCGCTGTCTGCCTCGGGAGCCGAGCATCTGATGGTCTTCGGCTATGTCGATCAGGGCGGGCGCGGCATCATCCAGGCGGCGCTCGACACCGGCGCCTTCGACAGCTTCATCGTCGGCGACGGCATGTATGGCCAGAGCCTGATCGACGCCATCGGTTCCGAGCTCGACGGCAAGGTGGTCGGCACCCTGCCCGGCGTCGATAACGAAGGCTCGAAGAAGTGGCAGGAGATGGGCTCCGCCGCCGGCGTCAACGCCACCGGCGCCTTCGCCCCCGAGAGCTACGATGCCGCGGCGCTGATCGCGCTCGGCATGGTCGCGGCGGATTCCACCGACAGCGCCGCGATCAAGGACGAGATCATGGACATCGCCAACGCCCCCGGCGAGCCGATCCTGCCCGGTGAGCTCGCCAAGGCGATGGAACTCCTCAAGGACGGCCAGGACATCGACTACATGGGCGCCACCGGCGTCGAGCTGGTCGGCCCCGGCGAATCCGCCGGCAGCTACCAGGAATACGAGATCCAGGACGGCGGCTACGTGACCATCGGCTACCGCTGACGTCCTCGGTGCAGCCGAGCCCGCACCCGACCGGCCCGGAGCACGCGCTCCGGGCCGAACCGCCCCAGGCGATG
>JBBQRM010000074.1:0-10042 GCA_038214855.1 Rhodobacterales bacterium
CCCGGGCTTGAGGCTGAGGGCAAACGGATCAGGCCAAGGGCAACCTCAAGCAGGCCGGCGAAAAAATCAAGGCACCTTCAAATAGGCATAATCCCGGAGGTGGGTGGGCCCCGCGGGCCCGGCGCCCCCCCCCCACGGCCCCCCAAAATACCCCAGTGTGGAGAAAGGTTAACCCCCCCCGGCCCGGCGCCGGGCCCCCCGGGGGGCGCCCGAGGGGGGTCCAGCTGGGGCGAAGCATTCAATCGGGCCGCGCCTGCCTGGCGGGCGCGGAAACGCGCCTGCCGGGGGCAGGCAGGCGCGGACCGATCTGTCACGGGACAGATCGGTCGGGTGGGTGGAAAGGAGGGCTCTTCACTTGGGTAGAATATCGCCGCAATCACCCGGAGCCCTATGAGTCGGATGCCGGGCCTCGACGTGGCGCTGCACCAGAGCGGACCGATCCCCCTCGACGCGGTCTTTTCCTGCGGCCAGGGCGAGGTGCTGGCGCTGGTCGGACCCTCGGGCAGCGGCAAGTCCACGATCCTGCGCACCATCGCCGGCACCGTGCGTGTGGCGCAGGGCCATGTGCGGGTCGGCGGCGAGACCTGGTTCGACGCAGCCGCGCGCCGCGACCTGCCCGCGCACCTGCGCACGACCGGCATGGTGTTCCAGAGCTATGCGCTCTTCCCGCATCTGAGCGCGCTCGGCAACGTCGCGGCCGGGATGCCGCAGGTGCCGCGCCCCGAGCGCGCCGCCCGCGCCCGCGCGCTGCTTCAGACCGTGCATCTGGCCGGGCTCGAGGACCGGCGGCCGGCCGCGCTGTCCGGCGGACAGCAGCAGCGGGTGGCGGTCGCCCGCGCGCTCGCCCGCGCGCCGAGGGTGCTGCTGCTCGACGAGCCCTTCGCGGCGGTGGACAAGGCGACGCGCCAGCGGCTCTACCGCGAGATCGCCGAACTGCGCGAGAACCTCGAGATGCCGGTGGTGCTGGTCACCCACGACATCGACGAGGCGATGATGCTCAGCGACCGGATGGCGGTGCTGCACCGCGGCCGCATCCTGCAGACCGGCGCGCCCGAGGCGGTGACCCGGCGCCCCGCCTCGGTCGAGGTCGCCCGCCTGCTCGATCTGCGCAACGTCTTCGAGGCGGTGGTCGCGGGTCACGAGGCGGGAGCGACGCGGATCGTCTGGGGGGGCGTCGGCCTCGAGGCCGCGCCGCGGCCGGACCTCGCGCCCGGCGCGCGGACGGCCTGGGTGATCCCCGACGGCTACGTGGTACTGCACCGTCGCGACCGTCCCTCGCGCGGCGAGCACGAGAACCCGGTCGCCGGGCGGATCGAGACGCTGCTCGCGCTCGGCGAGACCGCGCAGGTGGCGCTGCGCCCGGAGGCGGACCCGCGGCTGCCGCTGTACTTCTCGGTGCCGCTGCATGTCGCGCGCCGCAACGGGCTGGCGCCGGGGGCGGAGGCCCGCGTCTCGCTCCTCGCCGAAGGCATCCACCTGATGCCGCCGCCGCCGTGACGTCGGGGCTTCCAATCGGCGCGGCTTGGGCTTATATCTGGGGTGTCCCGGAAACGGGACTATGGTGATAAACGCGCACGCAATAAGCGGATCGGACCCGGGGGCGGTACCCGGCGGCTCCACCAGACATCCCTCGTTGGGGGCAGATGGGGCCGAAACAGGATCGACGGACGTCTAAAGGTGTTAGCTTTCACTCGGCAGGATGCCACCGTTACCGGCTCGAAGCACATAGTTGCCAACGACAACCGTGCTCCGGTGGCCCTCGCAGCGTAAGCTGTGCGGAACACCGAACTACCTAAGCCCTTGCCTCTAGCAAGGTAAGGCGGGGTTCGCAGGCACCTGGCAACAGAAGCCTGCACTTTCTCCTCCCCTCCAGAAGCAGCGCCGCTCGCGATCCGCTCACCGGATTGTCAGGGAAACCTTTCGCGCGGGCTTCGTTGGGGGTGCAGGGCGGCGGACGTTCCGTCGGCCTTTTCCAACATCCGGAGGACCCATGACCATTCTGAAGCATCTTCTCGGCGGCGCCGCGGTCGCAGCCCTCGTCGGCGGAACCGCGCTGGCGCAGACCCAGACGCAGGACAGCGGCGACCAGGCCGCGAGCCCCTCGACCGACCAGAGCGGCGAGGCCGAGGGCATCGGCGCCTCGGGGCAGGATCGCCTGATCGCGACCGTAAACGACGCCGAAATCCGCGAGGCCGACGTGACCGAGGCGCTCGAGAGCCTGCCGCCCCAGGCGCGCCAGGCCCCGTCGCAGATGCTGCTGCCGATGGTGGTCGAGCAGCTCCTGCTGCGCGAGCTGATCCTCGCCGAGGCCGAGGCCGACAACCTCCGGGACGATCCCGAGGTCGTGGCCCTGGTCGAGACGCAGAGCGGGGACGTGGAGGACCAGGCGATCCTCAGCATCTGGCTCCAGCGCGCGCTCGCCGAGCGGGTGAACGACCAGGCCGTCTCCGACGCCTACGACAGCTTCAAGTCCGCCAATCCCGACAGCGAAGTCACGATGGAGGAGGCCCGGCCGCAGATCGAGCAGGCGCTGACCCAGGAGGCGATGCAGGCGATCGCGACCGATCTGCGCAGCGACGCCACGATCGTCTTCTACGATGCGAGCGGCAACCCGATGGAGGAAGGCGCCGGCGCCTCGGGGTCCGCACCCGCACCGTCGTCCGACACTCCCGCGTCCGACGCACCGGCGGAGGGCGGCGAGGCCGCGCCGAAGAACTGATCGCGACGCGGCCGCGCGGAACGCTCGCGCGGCCGCCGCACCCTTTGACACCTACTCGTCACTCGCGCGTTCCCCAAGCGGCGGATGCTCCTCCTACTGGGGCATCCCATCGGTTCTACGCGATCGCGAGGGGATAGTTTCGCCACCGGCGCCCGTCCGCCGCAGGACGCGTGGTGCAATCTGTGGACGAGAAATCTGCCGCGGCCGTCTTCCCTGTGACCGAGAATCCGCTAAGGTCGCGCGAGGCAGCGAGGAGTCCCGCCCCATGGCGCGAGGCATCAACTACGGCCAGCTCATGCACAAGGCACTGCGCCAGCTGATGGCGGAAGTGCTGACGCAGGTGGCGCGCGACGGGCTGCCCGGCAAGCATCATTTCTTCATCACCTTCGACACCACCCATCCCGGCGTCGATATGGCGGCCTCGCTGATGAAGCGCTACCCCAGCGAGATGACCATCGTGCTTCAGGACTGGTTCGAACATCTCGCGGTGATGAAGGACCGGTTCACGGTCACGCTGAACTTCGGCGATGTCCCCGAACCGGTCGTCGTGCCCTTCGAGGCGATCAAGACCTTCGTCGATCCGAGCGTGGAATTCGGCCTGCGCTTTGACGCCCACGAAGAGGGCGCGGCGGAGGAAGGCGCGGCGGAGACGGACGAGCCGGACACGGATCCCGAGGCCTCGACACCCGCCCCCGCGGGCGGGACGCATCGCAACAGCGCAACCCGGGACGGCGACGCCGAGGTCGTGAGCCTCGACAAGTTCCGCAAGCACTAGGCGCGCCGGGGCTGCGTCCTAGCCGGGGCCGCGCCTTGACCGATGCCCCGATCCTCGACGGTTGCCGACCCGAACCTGACCCAGCACGCCGAGCGCAGCGGCGGGGCCGCCTGACGCCGGCCGGCGTCAGTACTCACCCGTCTCCATCAGGTCGCTGCCGTCGTAGAGGCGGTCCACGCCTTCGTCGAGATGGTCGGCGGCATGCGGATGCGTGAGCAGGTAATCCGCCGTCGAGGGCCCTGCCGAGACCTCGCGCCGCTCGGCCGCGAGCCTGAGCGCCTCCTCCCATTCCTCCGGCTCCATGTCGCCGCGCCCGATCCACATCAAGGCCACCAGCTCGTCCTGCTGGTCGGGCTCGAGATCGGCAATCTGCGTGGCGATCTCGCGGCGGATCGGATTGTTCGGCCCGTCCTGCAGCATCTCGGGCGAGGCCTCGTCGTCGGCGATGTTGCTGCCGACATCGGGCGTGACCATCCCCTCCTGCGCCATCAGCGCGCGCGTCTTGAGGATCAGGCTGCGCAGGAATTCGGGGTTGAGCGTCAGTTCGTCCATCGGTTCTCCTTCGGTGGCCGGGTGCGCGGGGAACGCGCGCCACATCGGTTGCGTTCCTCTCCGGTGCGGCTATAGCCGGAACGGCAGGATAGGAGAACCGGCATGAGCGCCACCCGCACCGAGACCGACAGCTTCGGCCCGCTCGAGGTCCGCGCCGACCGCTACTGGGGCGCGCAGACCCAGCGCTCGATCGGCAACTTCCGCATCGGAGCAGAGCGCCAGCCGACAGCCGTGATCCGGGCGCTCGGGATCGTCAAGCAGGCCGCAGCCAGCGTCAACGCCGCCCAGGGCGGGCTCGACGAACGGCTCGCGGAAGCCATCGAGGCCGCGGCGGCCGAGGTCGCCGCCGGCAAGTGGGACGAACATTTCCCGCTCGTGGTCTGGCAGACCGGCTCGGGCACCCAGACCAACATGAACGCCAACGAGGTGATCGCCAACCGCGCCATCGAGATCCTCGGGGGCGAGATCGGCTCGAAGAGCCCGGTCCACCCCAACGACCACGTCAACATGTCGCAGAGCTCCAACGACACCTACCCGACCGCTATGCACATCGCGACCGCGCGCGTGGCGATGGGGGTGACGCTGCCCGGCCTGCGCAAGCTGCATGGCGCCCTCGCCGAAAAGGCCGAGGCCTTCGCCGACATCATCAAGATCGGCCGCACCCATACCCAGGACGCCACGCCGCTGACGCTGGGCCAGGAGTTCGGCGGCTACGCCTTCCAGGTCGAGCGGGCGATCAAGCGCGTGACCGCGGCGCTCCACAACATCTACCCGCTCGCCCAGGGCGGCACCGCCGTCGGCACCGGGCTCAACACCAAGGCCGGCTTCGCCGAGGCCGTGGCCGCCAAGATCGCCGAGATCACCGGCCTCCCGTTCGTCACCGCGCCGAACAAGTTCGAGGCGCTGGCCGCCCACGATGCGATGGTCGAGATGTCGGGCGCGCTGAAGGTGGTCGCCGTCTCGCTCTTCAAGATCGCCAACGACATCCGCCTGCTCGGCTCGGGTCCGCGCTGCGGCCTCGGCGAGCTTCGCCTGCCCGAGAACGAGCCCGGCTCGTCGATCATGCCCGGCAAGGTGAACCCCACCCAGGCCGAGGCGCTGACCATGGTCTGCACGCAGGTGATGGGCAACGACGCGACCGTGGGCATCGCAGGCAGCCAGGGGCATTTCGAGCTCAACGTCTACAAGCCGGTGATCGTCTACAACGTCGTCCAGTCGCTCCAGCTGATCGGCGACGCCGCCGCCTCCTTCACCGACAATTGCGTCGCCGGCATCGAGGCGGACGCCGAGCGCATCGACAAGCTGATGCGCGAAAGCCTGATGCTGGTGACGGCGCTTGCCCCCGAGATCGGCTACGACAACGCCACCAAGGTCGCCAAGACCGCGCATGCGAACGGCACGACGCTGCGCGAGGAAGCGGTGCGTCTGGGCTTTGTCGATGCCGAGACCTTCGATAGGGTGGTCCAGCCCGGCGACATGCTCGGGCCGAAGGCATGAGGCGGTCGCGATGAAATGGCGGGGACGGCGGACCAGCGGCAACATCGAGGATCGCAGGCGCGGCGGCGGCGCGGTGCGCGCGGGCGGCATCGGCGGCATCGGCCTCGTCGTGGTGCTGCTTCTCGGCCTCTTCTTCGGCATCGACGTGACGCCCTTCCTCGGCGGCGGCGGCGTGGTGCAGACGAGCGCGCCCGCGGGCCCCAACGCCATCGACGACCAGATGGAGGCGTTCGTGGGCGTGGTGCTCGCCGACACCGAGGAGGTCTGGACGGACATCTTCGCGGCGAACGGCCTCACCTATACGGAGCCGGTGCTGGTGCTCTATTCGGGCCAGACGGTCTCGGCTTGCGGCGGCGCGAACGCCGCGGTGGGGCCGTTCTACTGCCCGGGTGACCAGCGGATCTTTCTCGACACCGACTTCTTCCGGGTGCTCGAGACGCGGATGGGCGCGGGCGGCGATTTCGCCGCCGCCTACGTGATCGCCCACGAGGTCGCCCATCACGTCCAGAACCAGCTCGGCGTGCTCGGCGAGGTCAACGCCCGCCGGGCCGAGGCGGGCGAGGCCGAGGCCAACGCGCTCTCCGTGCGCATCGAGTTGCAGGCCGACTGCTATTCCGGTCTGTGGGCGCGGCAGGCCCAGGCGCGCTTCGGCTCGATCGAGCCGGGCGACATCGACGAGGCGATGACCACCGCCGCGGCCATCGGCGACGATGCGCTCCAGCGCGCCTCCCGCGGCACGATCGTCCCCGACAGCTTCACCCACGGCTCGTCGGAACAGCGCCAGCGCTGGTTCGAGACCGGCTACACCTCGGGCGACCCCGGCGCCTGCGACACCTTCCAGGCGAGCTCGCTGTGAGCGGCGAGCCGCCCGTCAACCTGCGCCAGGCGCGCAAGCGCGCCGCGCGCGCGGCCGAGAAGCGCACAGCCGAGGCCAACGCCCTGCGCCACGGGCTGAGCAAGGCCGCGAAGGCCCAGGCAAAGGCCGAGGGGGACCGCGCCCGCGCGCATCTCGACGGCCACAGGCGGGAGGAATGACCCTTGCCCCGTCCGGTCAAGCGATCGCTGACGCTCAGCGGCCACCGTACCTCGGTCAGCCTGGAGGAGCCGTTCTGGCAGGCGTTCCGGCAGATGGCCCGCGCCCGGGGCTTGCCGGTGAACCGGCTCGCCGCCGAGATCGATACCGCGCGGGAGCCCGACACCGGCCTCGCCTCGGCGATCCGGCTCGCCGTGCTCGCCTGGTATCAGGGGCGCTCCTGAGCGTGTCGCTGCTCGCCGCATCGGCCACCGGTGCGGCCGAGCCGAGCTTCGACTGCACGCGCACGGACAGCGCCGTCGCCCGCCTCATCTGCGCCGACGAGGGCCTCGCCGCACTCGACCGCGAGGCGGTCCGCCTGCTGGCACTCGCGCGCGCCGGCATGGACGCCCCCGCCCTTCTCGCCTCCGAGGCGGCAGAGCGCGACTGGCTCGCCCGCCGCGAAAGTTGCTTCCTGGCCGACGACGCGCACGAATGCGTCGTCGCCGCACACGTGCTGCGCATCCGCGACCTGCGGGCGCAGCATCCCGCCGCACGCGCCGACGACGGCGGCATCAGCATCGGCCCGCTGCCGCTCGACTGCGGCGACGGCGGCCCGGTCGCCGTCACCTATGTCGACGGCACCCCGCCGCACGCGCTCCTCGACTGGCCGGACAAGGCCCTTATCCTGTCGCAGACCCCCGCCGCCTCCGGCGCGCGCTATCAGGCGGTGACGGAGGCGGGCCTCACGGTCTTCCGGACAAAGGCCGACGCCGCCCGCCTGGAACGCCCCGACGCGCCCCCGCGCGACTGCACCATCGGCAGCCGCTGACGCCGCTCCGGTGGCTCACGGGACGTGCTCAAATCCTTTCCATGTGGTTAACGAGAACCACAACCGCTTGTTTCTAATGGTTTTCTCAGATTGCTCAAGCTTGAGCAGGTTTGAGCACGGCCGTGCCCCGCCCCGCCTCAGCCGATCAGCCCCAGCGCCGGGAAGGTCTCGAGCAGCCAGAACGACATCTCCGTGAAAGCCCCCGTCAGCATCAGGATGCCCATCCCCACCAGGAGCACCCCCATCACCCGCTCGATCCGCCCCATGTGCCGGCGCATGCCCGCCAACAGCCCCATCGCGTGCCGCAGGAACAGCGCCGCGATCAGGAACGGCACCCCCAGCCCCGCCGCATAGAACCCCATCAGGAGCATCCCCCGCTCCACCGACCCCTCCTGTGCGGCCAGCGACAGGATCGAGCCCAGCACCGGCCCGATGCAGGGCGTCCAGCCGAAGGCGAAGGCGAGCCCCAGCACATAGGCCCCGAAGGGCGTGCCCCCCCGGTCCCCGCCCTGGAACCGCGCCTCGCGATAAAGCAGCGGGATGCGCAGGATGCCGAGGAAATGCAGCCCGAAGACGACGATGATCACCCCCGCCACGATCGCCAGCTCGCGCTGATACGCCAGGAACAGCCGCCCGAAGGCCGAGGCCGCGAGGCCGAGGAACAGGAACACCGTCGACAGCCCCAGCACGAAGAACACCGCCGCGAGCAGGATGCGCCGGTCCGCACTCGTGCCCCGCTCGATCTCCTCGATCGAGGCGCCCGCCATGAAGGCCAGGTACGGCGGCACGATCGGAAGCACGCAGGGCGACAGGAAGCTCAAGAGCCCCGCGACCAGCGCGACCATCAGCGCGGGCGCGAGCGAGGCGTCCCAGAGATCGATGCCGAACATGCGGGTCCCGTGGCGGAGTGCGCGCAACCCTAGCCGCCCGCGCCGCCGCCGTCACCCCGCCCGCGGCTCACAATGCCGTGGACAGCGCCGCCGCTGCGGTCTAGCCCTGCACGCATGACCTGGGATGCCGATCTCGATGCCCGCGGACTCCTCTGCCCGCTGCCGGTGCTCAAGGCGCGCAAGCGCCTCGGCGCGCTCGCGCCGGGTCAGGTGCTGCGGATGCTCGCCGACGATCCCGCCGCGGTGATCGACGTGCCGCATTTCTGCGCCGAGCAGGGCCATGCGCTCGAGGCCGAGCGCGACCTGGACGGCTCGTGCCGGGAATACCTGATCCGCCGCGGCGGCTGACCCGCCCTCAGAGGATGAAGTCCACGGCCGCATACGCCGAGGCCATCACCGCGCCGTCCTCGATCACCAGCTCGAACTCCGGCGCGGCATCGAGATCGGCATTGGCCCGCACGATGCTGTTCGCGCCGACATCGAGCATCCAGACGCGCCCGATCCCCTGCGCCGTCCCGAACTCGAAGGCGCCGTCGCCGAAGGCGCGTTCCGATAGCATCGACAGGTCGATGACGTCGCCGCCCGTGCGCCCCGCCCCCTCGAAGGCCACAGCGCCGTCGCCCGCGCGGATCCGGTCGGCATCGCCGGGGGCCGACGCGTTGAAGGCGCCGTAGCGGAAGGTGTCGTCGCCGCGGCCGCCGATGACCACGTCCGCGCCACGCCCGGTCCGCATGATGTCCTCGCCATCGAGTCCGCGCAGCACGTTGAAGCCCCGGTTGCCGGAGATCTCGTTGTCGAGCGCATTGCCGGTGGCCCGCACCGCCGTCAGGCCGGTCAGATGCAGG
Organism: Rhodobacterales bacterium; assembly: GCA_038214855.1. GTDB lineage: Bacteria > Pseudomonadota > Alphaproteobacteria > Rhodobacterales > Rhodobacteraceae > Amaricoccus. The sequence continues at coordinate 9,123 of JBBQRM010000074.1, forward strand.
TTCTCCAGCCTCTCCCCCAGCCGCCAGTCCACCTCCGAGAAGACCGTGTCCTCGCCACCGCGGCTGCCGCCGTAGCGCTCCACCGTGCGGTCGCCGGCATCGTCCACGAAGTAGATGTCGTCGTCGAAGCCGCCGATCATCAGATCGGCGCCGCTGCCGCCATCGAGCGTGTCGTCGCCGATGCTGCCGCGCAAAGTGTCGTTGCCGCCGTCGCCGTCGAGGCGGTCGTCGCCGCCGTGGCCGGTCAGGATGTTGTCATAGCCGTTTCCGGTCACCGCGTTGTCGAGATCGTTGCCCGAGGCGCCACGCGCCGTTTCGGTCCAGACCAGCGCCAGGTTCTCCACATTGTCCCCGAGGGTCATGCTAACCGCTGAATAGACGCTGTCGATCCCTTCGCCCGCGGCCTCGATCACCCGGTCCTCCAGCGTGTCGACGTGGTAGGTATCGTCGCCCGCTCCGCCGATCATCACGTCGGCTCCGGTGCCGCCGTTCAGCCCGTCGTCGCCGTCGCCGCCCTCCAGCATGTCGCGGCCGCCCTCGCCGTAGAGCATGTCGTCGCCGCCGAGCCCGCGGAGCAGGTTCGCGCCGCTGTTGCCGCCGATCACATTGTCGAGCCCGTTGCCGATCCCGGCGAGATCTTCCGTCCCGCCCAGATAAAGCGCCTCCAGCGCGGAACCGAGCGTGAAGCTCACGCTCGCGAAGACCCTGTCGAAGCCGCCGTCCACGCCGCCGACGTCCGTCACGTCGTCTTCGAGATCATCGACGGTATAGGTGTCGTTGCCCGTGCCGCCCGCCATCGTATCCGCGCCGGTGCCGCCGTCGAGCCAGTCGGCGCCCGCGCCGCCGTCGAGCAGGTCGTCGCCCCCGCCCGCGACCAGTCGGTCGTCGCCGCCGTTGCCCGACAGCTGGTCCGCGGCCTC
>JBBQRM010000075.1:0-10015 GCA_038214855.1 Rhodobacterales bacterium
CCCGACCTCGCCCGCGAAGTCGCGCCAGAAGCCATCATCGCAACGGGCCGGTCGGATTTTCCCAATCAGGTCAATAACGTCCTCTGCTTTCCCTTCATCTTCCGGGGTGCGCTGGATGTCGGCGCGACGACGATCAACGACGAGATGAAAATCGCCTGCGTCGAGGGGATCGCGACGCTGGCGCGGGTTTCGTCTAGCGCCGAAGCCGCGGCGGCCTATCAGGGCGAGCGGTTGAGCTTCGGGCGCGATTATCTGATCCCCAAGCCCTTCGATCCGCGCCTGCTCGCCATCGTCGCGGGGGCGGTGGCGAAGGCCGCGATGGAGAGCGGGGTCGCGACGCGGCCGCTGGCCGATCTGGAGGCCTACAAGGAGGGGCTCAACAATTCGGTCTATCGCTCCTCCTTCGTGATGCGCCGGGTGTTCGAGGCGGCGCGCGGCTCGGTCAGGCGCATCGTCTTCGCCGAGGGCGAGGACGAGCGGGTGCTGCGCGCGGTCCATGCGATGAACGAGGAGGGCGTGGACCGGCCGATCCTGATCGGGCGCCCCGAAGTGATCGAGATGCGCTGCGAGCGCAACGCCATCCCGCTGAAGGTCGACCGCGACTTCGAGCTGGTCGATCCCGAGAACGACCCGCGGTACCGCGACTACTGGGGCACGTACCACGAGCTGTTGCAGCGCCAGGGGGTGACGCCGGACCTGGCGCGGGCGATCATGCGCACCAACACCACCGCCATCGGCGCCGTGATGGTGCGCCGCGAGGAGGCCGACAGCCTGATCTGCGGGACCTTCGGGCAGTATCTGTGGCACCTGAACTACGTCCGGCAAGTGCTGGGCGCGGGGAATCTGCATCCGATCGCGGCTCTGTCGCTAATGATCGCCGAGAAGGGGGTGATCTTTGTCGCAGACACGCATGTGCATCCCGAGCCGAGCCCAGAGGCGATCGCCGAGACGGTGATCGCGGCGGCGCGCCACGTGCGCCGCTTCGGGCTCGAGCCGAAGGTGGCGCTGTGCTCGCACTCGCAGTTCGGCAACCTCGACAGCGACAGCGGACGGCGGATGCGCGCGGCGCTGGCGATCCTAGACGCCGAGCCCCGCGACTTCGCCTACGAGGGCGAGATGCATTCGGACGCGGCGCTCGATCCGGAGCTGCGCGCGCGGATATTTCCCAACGGGCGCTTCGAGGGGGCGGCCAACGTGCTGATCTTCGCCAATACCGACGCGGCGAGCGGGGTGCGCAACATCATCAAGGCGGTGGCCGGCGGGCTCGAGGTGGGGCCGATCCTGATGGGAATGGGCAACAAGGCGCATATCGTGACGCCGTCGATCACCGCGCGGGGCCTGCTGAACATCGCAGCGCTCGCCGGGGCGCCGGTCCAGAGCTACGGGTGAGGGACATGCGGTACGCCGAGGTCTATGCGGAATGGGAGGCGGATCCGGAGGGGTTCTGGATGCGCGCGGCCGAGGCCATCGACTGGGACCGGGCGCCGAGCCGTGCGCTCGACTCCGCGCGCGTGCCGATCGCGGGCTGGTTCGGCGATGCGCTCGGCAACACCTGCTACAACGCGGTGGACCGGCACGTGGCGGCGGGGCACGGGGATCGGGTCGCGATCATCCACGACAGCCCGGTGACGGGGACGAAGGCGCGGATTACCTATGCCGAGCTGAAGGATCTGGTGGCGCGGCTCGCCGGCACGCTCGCCGCCCACGGCGTGGGCAAGGGCGACCGGGTGATCCTCTACATGCCGATGGTGCCAGAGGCGCTGGTGGGGATGCTCGCCTGCGCACGGATCGGCGCGATCCACTCGGTGGTCTTTGGCGGATTCGCCGCTCCCGAGCTCGCGGTGCGCATCGATGATGCGCAACCCAAGGTGATCCTCGCGGCTTCCTGCGGGATCGAGCCAGGGCGGATCGTCGCCTATAAGCCGCTGGTCGATGCCGCGATCGAGCAGGCGACGCACAAGCCCGGGCTCTGCCTGATCCTCCAGCGCGAGCAGTGTCCGGCGGAGCTGGTGCCCGGGCGCGACCTCGACTGGCATTCGGCGCAGGAGGGGATGGCGCCCGCGGATTGCGTGCCGGTGGGGGGGATGGAGCCGCTCTACATCCTGTATACCTCCGGGACGACCGGCGCGCCGAAGGGGGTGGTGCGACCCTCGGGCGGGCACATGGTGGCGCTCGCCTGGACGATGCGCCACATCTACGACACCGGCCCGGGGGAAGTCTTCTGGACCGCCTCTGACGTCGGCTGGGTCGTGGGGCATTCCTATATCTGCTACGCGCCGCTGCTGGTGGGGGCGACGACGGTGGTCTTCGAGGGCAAGCCCGTTGGCACGCCGGATGCCGGGACGTTCTGGCGGGTGATCGCGGAGCACGGGGTGAAGGCGCTCTTTACCGCGCCGACCGCGTTCCGTGCGATCAAGCGTGAGGATCCGGAGGGCGCGTTCCTGTCGGGCCACGCCCTCAGCAAGCTCAAGTATCTGTTTCTCGCCGGTGAGCGGGCCGATCCCGACACGCTCGCCTGGGCGGAGGCGCAGCTGAAGGTGCCGGTGATCGACCATTGGTGGCAGACCGAGACCGGCTGGGCCATCGCGGCCAATCCGGCGGGGATCGAGCTGCTGCCGGTCAAGCCCGGCTCGCCGACGCTGCCGATGCCGGGCCACCGGGTGCGCATCCTGGGCGAGGACGGGGCGCCGGTGCCGCCGGACACGCTGGGGGCGGTGGCGATCGAGCTGCCGCTGCCGCCGGGCGCGCTATCGACGCTGTGGAACGCGGACGCGCGGTTCGAGAGCGCCTATCTCTCGACATTCCCCGGCTACTACGAGACCGGAGATGCGGGGATGCTCGACGAGGACGGATATCTGTCGATCCTCGCGCGCACCGACGACGTGATCAACGTCGCGGGCCACCGACTGTCGACCGGCGCACTCGAGGAGGCGCTCGCGAGCCATCCCGATGTGGCGGAATGCGCGGTCCTGGGGGTGGCGGACCCGCTGAAGGGCCAGTTGCCGGTGGGATTTCTGTGCCTGAACAAGGGCTGCGACCGGCCGACGGATGCGATCGTCGCCGAATGCGTGGCGCTGGTGCGGCAGCGGATCGGGCCGGTCGCGGCCTTTCGCACCGCCTGTGTGGTGGAGCGGCTGCCGAAGACGCGGTCGGGCAAGATCCTGCGCGGCATCATGGCCCGCATCGCCGACGGGCGCAGCTGGAAGCCGCCGCCGACCATCGACGACCCGGCGATCCTGACGGAGATCGAGACGGCACTCGCGGATCTCGGCTACCCCCGCGGCGGCTGATCGGGGGCGGGTTTTACGGCTTTACATAAGCGGGAACCCGCATTCGAACCGGGGGCGGGCGCCGGGCCGTGCCGGCGGTGACGCGCGCCTTTGCGATCTGCGAAAAACGCGCGGGCGGTTAGCAAAATGCAACCGGCGGCTGAGCATAATGCGAACTCGCCTCCCGGTGGTGGCGTGTTTTCGCCCATTCCTCATTTCGGCATGAAACTTGCTTTCCCTATAATGGCAGTCCCGCCGCTGGATCATCGGCCTTTCTCTGGCCGGTCAGCGTAGGACGATGGAGATGCGTTGGATCGGCTCTGCCATTGTGCCCGCCACCGACGGTCGGTCCCCCGGCCGAGCCCGAGGGCCTGCTCCCTGATGCGGGGCGTATCGGCCCGCGACGGTCCATCGCCCATCTCGTCGATGTGCAGGGTGTGGAGGGGTTGATGCGCCCGCTGCCGCGGCTCGCGACGCTGATCGCCGTTGCGACGATGGTGATCTTCGCCGCGACCGCGCTGGAGCACGTCGGCCGTAACGTCGGTGATCTCGAGACGCTGAGCCGCGACTACGTCGTGTGGCCGGCCTCGCAGGTCGAGCTCGACCTGCTGCGGTTGCAGCTGGATCTGACGCGGCTGCGGGAAGAGCCGACGCCGGCGGCGCTCCAGACGGTGCGGAGGCGCTTCGACCTCCTGTGGAGCCGCGCGCTTGCGCTCGACCGCGGCAGGCTCGGCGATCTGTTGCGCGGCTACGACCACGGCATCGGTGCGGTGGAGAGCCTCTCCGACTATCTCTTCGATCTCGAACCGGTGATAGACGGCCTGCGGCTGGGCGAGACCCTACGGGCGGCGGAAATCATCGAGGGGCTCTCGGAACACCAGGACGCGCTGCACGGGTTCGCGCTCAGGGTGGCGCGCGGCGAAATGGCCGCAGCGGAGGCCATCCGCCAGCGGCTCGTGCTGAACTCGAGGGTGGCAGTGCTGGCCAGCCTGGCGCTGGTGCTGACGGGGCTCGGAGCGCTCCTCCTGATCCTGCGCGATGCCCGCCGTCAGAACCAGATCACCGCGATCGGCCAGGACCTCGGTGCCGCGGCCGAGGCGGCCAGCCGCGCCAAGTCGCGCTTCCTCGGCATGGTGAGCCACGAGCTGCGCAACCCGCTCAACGGCGTGCTGGGGCCGCTGGCGCTGCTCGCGCAGAGCAGAACGACCCCGGCGCAGCAGCGCCTGGTGCAGCAGGCGCAGGCTTCGGGCCGCGTGATGGTGCGAATGCTGTCAAGCCTCCTGGACTACGCCGAGATGGAGGACGGACGCCTGCGGTTCGCGACTGCGCCGATGCGTCCGGCCGATCTGCTCGAGGCGGTGGCCGCGTCCCTCGCCGAGGGCGACGGGCAGGTGCTGCGCACGCGGCTCAGGCCGGGTACGCCCGAACGCGTCGAGGGCGACATCGAGCGGCTGCGCGAGATTTTCTTCAACCTGGGCCAGTTTCTCGGCGAGGCGCGTCTGCCCGGCGGGCTCGCGCTCGAGATCGGCCATCACGGTCGCGACCTGTTCGGCGAGATTCTAGTCGACGCCTCCGGACGCGACGCCGCCTGGCGGCTGGACCTGCTCGACACGCTGGGCGAGCGCGCGCCCGATCAGGTGGCCACGGAAGCGATCCGGCCGCTGATTGCGCGTGGCCTGATCGCGGCGGCCGGCGGAACGCTGTCGCTCGCGACCCATGGTGACGGGCGGCGCATCGTCCGCGTCTCCATTCCCGCGTCCGTGCTGCCGCCGTCCTCGCCGAGCGGCTCCGCGGACGTGGCCGGAGGGGTTGCGGCACCGGCCGTGCGCTGAGGATCCCGGGGCTGCACGGCGCTTGCGACGCCTCTCGCGCGGCGGAGGAATGACCTTTGCCATTCCGGCGCGGCTTGTGTATCCTACGATGAGGAAAACGATCTGCTTTCAACTGCAGGTTTTGGCGCCACCGGACCGGTGGGACATGTAGCGTGCGCATGAAGGATCGGATGAACGTCTTCAAGCCGTCTGTTGAATCCCTGCCGTACCGGAACGAGACGCCTGCGGTGGCGATGCTCGTTCACGACCTGCGCGGGTGTCTGCAGGGGGTGGTCGGGGGCGTGGAATTGCTCGAGACGGCGGAGCTGGAAGGCGACGCGCGCGCCCAGACCCGGCGCATCGTCGCGGCCGCCCAGACGCTCGAGCACCTGCTGACCATGATGGTCGGCGAGGACGGCGATGCGGACCGCGCCACGGACCAGGTCGATGTGGATGCGATCCTGGACTACCTCGGGCGGCGGTGGGGCGGCGAGGCGTCGCAGCGCGGGATGCGGCTCACCCTTGCACCGGACCCCGACCTGCCGCGCAGCCTGCGGGTCGAACGGGTGGCTCTGGTGAGGGCTCTGGGCAACCTGATCGGCAATGCGCTGAAGTACGGCGGCGATGGCCGGGCCGGGGGATCGGTGCAGGTCACGGTCGAGAGGATCGAGGACGGCGGCATCGCCTTCCGGGTCGCCGACGACGGGCCGGGTCTCGATGCGCCGGTGCTCGAGGCGGCGCTCAGGCGCGGTGTGGCGCCTGCGGGGTCGCCGATTCCCTCGCACGGGCTCGGCCTGCACATCGTCAAGGACCTGACCGAGCGGATTGGTGGCAGTCTTGCCTTCGAGACGCCCGAGTCGGGCGGCCTCGCGGCGAGCCTGGTCTTTCCCGGCGCGCTCTGCCGGGCGGGGGCACCGGCTGCGAAGCGTCCGCCGGGGCGGCCGGACCTGGGTGGGCTGAGGTTGCTGCTCGCCGAGGACAACCCTACCAACCAGATGGTCGCGACCCAGATGCTGCGCGCGCTCGGCGCCGAGGTCACCGTCGCCTCCGACGGGGTGGAGGCGCTGGAGGCCTTCGAGCAGGCGGCGTTCGACCTGCTGGTCGTGGACATCGAGATGCCGCGCCTGTCGGGCCTCGACGTGATCCGGCGGGTGCGGGGGCGTGGCGACGCGCGTGCCGGGGTGCCGATCGTCGCCCTCACCGCCTACGCTTTGCGCGAGCACAGGGAGCGGATCGCCGAGGCGGGCGCGAACGGGCTCGTCTCCAAGCCGATCACCAGCATCGACGCGCTGGGCCGGGCGCTGCTGGCGCATGTGGAGCCGCGAAACGAGGCCGCGCCGTTCGATCGTGCGGCCTACGAGGGGATGCGCCGGTCGATGGGCGCGGAGATGGCCGCCTTGCTCGAGCAGGTCGCGCGCGATCTCGGCACCAGCCGCGACATCCTGCTCGCGGCGCGGCCGGGGCTGGAGCGCGATCCGATCCGCTCCGCCTCGCACAACCTCATCTCGGTCAGCGGTCCGATCGGCGCGGTGCGGCTCGAGGCGCAGGCAAGGGCGCTCAATCAGGCGACGCACGAGGCGGGCGATGCGGCTCTGACGCGGTTGCTCGAGGCCTGTCTAGGCGAGGTCGAGGCAGCACTCGCCTTCGTCCGGCGCGAGCTGGCGGCAGGGTAGGAGGTGCGGGTGCCGGATCGTCTCCTTCTGGTCGAGGACACCTCGTCGCTGTCGATGGTCTATCAGGCGGTGCTGACGCGCGCGGGGCACCGAGTGAGCTGCGCCTTCAGCCTCGCGGAGGCGCGGGAGAAATGCGCGCAGGACCGGCACCGGGTGGTGCTGCTCGACCTGCTGCTGCCCGACGGCGACGGGCTCGAGCTGCTCGAGAGCCTGCGGCGCGAGGCACCGGAGACGCGGGTGATCGTGATCACCGCGAACGGCTCGATCAACCGCGCGGTCGAGGCGATGCGGGCCGGCGCCTTCGACTTCCTCGTGAAGCCCTTCGATGAGGCGCGGCTGCTGAGCGCGGTCCAGAACGCGCTCGCGTCCGCATCGCTGCATCTGGAGATTGCAGCCTCGGGGCCGGGGCCGGAGGCGTTCCAAGGCTTCATCGGCACCTCGCCTCAGATGTCCGACATCTACCGGATGGTCCGCTCGATCGGCCGCTCCACGGCCACGGTCTTCATCACCGGCGAGAGCGGCACCGGCAAGGAGGTCTGCGCGCGGGCGATCCATGCGATGTCGCTCCGCGCGAAGAAGCCCTTCGTGCCGCTCAACTGCGCGGCGATCCCGCGCGACCTGCTCGAGAGCGAGGTCTTCGGGCATCTCAAGGGCGCCTTCACCGGCGCGCTGTCCGACAAGCCGGGAGCTGCGGCGGTCGCCGACGGCGGGACGCTGTTTCTGGACGAGATCTGCGAGATGGACCTGTCGCTGCAGACCAAGCTGCTGCGGTTCCTCCAGACCTCGACGATCCAGCCGGTGGGGGCCGCTCAGCCGCAGTCGGTGGACGTGCGCATCGTTTGCGCGACCAACCGCGATCCGGCCGAGGAGGTGCGCCGGGGCCGGTTCCGCGAGGATCTCTACTACCGGCTGCACGTTGTGCCGATCCACATGCCGCCGCTGCGGGCGCGGCCGGACGATATCGCCGACATCGCGCGCGCGATGCTGGTGAAGTTCGCGGCCGAGGAGGGCAAGGCCTTCACCGGCTTCGACCCCCAGGTCGCACGCATCTTCGCGAGCCGCGCCTGGCCGGGCAACGTACGCCAGCTCCTCAACGTGATCCGCAACGTCGTGGTGCTGCACGACGGCGAGCGGGTGACGCCCGAGATGCTGCCGGCCGAGATCGCGCTGGCGCCGGCCGCCGTGCACGCCGTCGCGCCGCTGGCGCCGGAGGTCCCCGCGCCGCCGGTCGAGGGACCGGGCATCCGCGAGGCGATGACGGCCCTCGTCGGCACGCCGCTCGCCGAGGTCGAGCGCGAGCTGATCGAGGCGACGATCGAGCATTGCGACGGCTCGATCCCGCGGGCCGCGCGGATGCTGGAGCTGTCGCCCTCCACCGTCTATCGCAAGCTCGAGACCTGGACCGGGGTCCAGCGCCGCGCCTGAGTTACCGGTGTCGCACCGTGCGACATGAGTCCGGGGCTTGAAATCATTGGACAAAAATCGGCGTTTTTAGACTCTGTTAGGATCTTGCACGCTTGGGCGGCGCCGGTGGAAGCGCGGCCCGGCCCTTGCAATCGCACCCGCGCCCGCATCATACTAGGGGCCGAAACACCAGCGACGGGTCCGGCCGATGTCTCTTCTCGATGCCGCGCGCGCCGTGCGCGGGAACGCCCATGCGCCCTATTCGGGCTTCAAGGTCGGCGCGGCGATCCGCTGTCCCGACGGCAGCGTGCACGTCGGCTGCAACGTCGAGAATGTGGCCTATCCGCAGGGCACCTGCGCCGAGGCGGGCGCTGTCGCGGCGATGGTCGCGAGCGGCAGGCGCGAGATTGCCGAGGTGGCGGTCATCGCCGATGCGCCCGCGCCGGTGCCACCTTGCGGCGGCTGCCGGCAGAAGCTCGCCGAATTCGCGGCGTCCGATACGCCGGTGACGCTGGCGCGGCTCGACGGGGCGACGGTCGAGACCACGATCGGTGCGCTCCTGCCAGGCGCGTTCACGCCCGCGCATATGCAAGGGGCCGCGTCGTGACCGCGCGTGCCACCGCGCTGCGCGCGCTCGTCTGCCTCGATCTGACCGATCTCGACGAAGGCTCCGACGCCGCCGCCGTCGAGGCGCTGTGCCGCCGGGCGCAGACGCCGCACGGATCGGTCGCGGCGGTCTGCGTCTGGCCGCGGCTGGTGGGGACCGCGCGCGCCGCGTTGGCGCGCACCGGCATCAAGGTCGCGACGGTGGTGAACTTCCCCGCCGGCGAGGCGGAGCCGGAGGCCGTGGCCGCCGAGATCCGCGCCGCACTCGCCGAGGGCGCCGAGGAGATCGATGCGGTGGTCCCCTGGCGGCGCCATGTGGCGGGCGAGACGGAGGCGATCGGCGCGTTCGTCCGCGCGGCCAAGGCCGCCTGCGGGCCGGTGCCGCTCAAGGCGATCCTCGAAACCGGTGCGCTGGAGGACGTGGCGCTGATCGCGACCGCGGCCGAGGCGGCCCTGGACGGAGGTGCGGACTTCCTCAAGACCTCCACCGGCAAGCACGCGCGGGGGGCGACGCCCCAGGCCGCCGAGACGATGCTGGAGGCGATCGCGCGCAGCCGCTCCGGTGCCGGACTGAAGGTGTCGGGCGGCGTGCGCAGCCTGAAGGATGCGGCGACCTACCTCGAGCTCTGCGACCGGATCATGGGCAGCGGCTGGGCCGGCCCGAAGCACTTCCGCATCGGCGCCTCCAGCCTGCTCGGGGTGCTGATGGGCGCCCTGGACGGTGCGGATAGCGGCAGCTGATGCTCGCGCAGGAGGTGATCGCGGCCAAGCGCGACGGGCGGGCGCTGGGCGCAGCCGAGATCGGCTTCATGGTGGCGGGGATCACCGACGGGTCGATCTCGGAGGGCCAGGTCGCGGCCTTCGCGATGGCGGTCGTGCTGCGCGGGATGACCGAGGCGGAGCGCGTCGACCTGACGCTCGCGATGCGCGACAGCGGCACGCTGCTCGGCTGGGACCTGCCCGGCCCGGTGGTGGACAAGCATTCGACGGGGGGCGTCGGCGACAACGTGAGCCTGATGCTCGCCCCCGCGCTCGCGGCCTGCGGGGCCTATGTGCCGATGATCTCGGGGCGGGGGCTCGGGCATACCGGCGGCACGCTCGACAAGCTCGACGCGATCCCGGGCTATGCGAGCCAGCCGTCGCAGGAGGTCTTCGCGCGCGTGGTGCGCGAGGCGGGCTGTGCGATCATCGGCCAGACGGCGGACGTAGCTCCGGCGGACCGGCGGCTCTATGCGATACGCGACGTGACGGC
>JBBQRM010000076.1:0-9935 GCA_038214855.1 Rhodobacterales bacterium
ATCCCAGCCGCAGCGCGTCCCAGACATCGTCGGTGCCGATCCGGCGCACCGCCGCCGGCTCCACCGAATGGTCCGCGCCCGCAAGAACATGAAAACTCGTCATCAGCCTTCCTTTCCGTATCGAGCCCCCGCGAGCCGAGATGCTACTCCCTGCGGAAAGATTTGTCGCCTCCCTTGTCGGCGGCGCGAATTGACTTCCGCCGCCGGCCCGCCTAGAGACGGTTCCTCGCTTTGAGACTGCGCATGCGCCCAGTCCGGCCCGGGGCGCCAGGGGCGCGAAATAGCAGACGCGCCGCGGGCGCGATCAGGAGACGTCGAGATGAAACGCACCTTCCAGCCGAGCAACCTCGTGCGCAAGCGCCGGCACGGCTTTCGCGCGCGCATGGCCACCAAGAGCGGCCGGATCATCCTCAACCGCCGCCGGGCGCTCGGCCGCAAGCGTCTGTCGGCCTGATCGGCCCGCGTGTCTGGATGGCTGCGCGCGTTCCCTCCGCCGCGTCCTGCCCGGTCGAAACCCTGCGCAAGCGCGCGGACTTCCTGCGTGCCGCTCGCGGCCTGCGCCAGTCGCGCAGCGGCTTTGGCCTCCAGGCACGGCCCCGCACGGAGGACGTGGCCACCGACCAGACGCCGGCCATCCGTGTGGGCTTCACCTGTTCCAAGAAGGTCGGCAACGCCGTCGCGCGCAACCGCGCGAAGCGCCGGCTGCGCGAGGCCGCGCGCGCGGTTCTGCCGCTTCACGGCCGCTGCGGCTGGGACTACGTCCTGATCGGCCGCCTCCGCGACACCGCTTCCCAGCCGTTCGCGCGCCTCGTGAGCGATCTTTCGGCAGCCGTCGCGACCGTTCATTCACGGCGCGAGGCGGATCGATGAGCCCCGCGGCGCGTCTGCTGAGCCTGCCGGTCCACGCCTACCGGCTGGTGCTCTCGGCCTGGATCGGGCCTACCTGCCGGTTCCAGCCCACCTGCTCGACCTATGCGCTGGAAGCGCTCCGCCGGCACGGCGCCCTCTCGGGCGGCTGGCTGGCGCTGCGGCGGGTGGCGCGCTGTCATCCCCTCGGCGGATCGGGCATCGACCGGGTGCCGCCGCGCGCGCCAAGCCGGTCGCGACGCTCGAAGTCGATCTCCACCACGCCCACCGGCAGTCCCAGTCGCGAGACATAGCCGCGGTTCACCACGTGGCGCTCGTCAACCTGCTCGAGCCACAGATCGAAGGCGAGGCGCCGGACGCCGTCCCCTGTCGGCTGGTCCGCGGTGTAGCGCCAATTGAACCGGCCGTCGCGCATGGTCCCGACCGCGGTGCCGACCACCCCCTCCGCAGTTCCGCGCCAGCTGTCGGGTCCGGTGCGCGTCATCCGCCAGACCCGTCGCTGAACCAGTCCGTCGTCATAGCGGAACGTCTCGGCGAGGCTGAGCGTATCGCCCTCGCGCGCGCCGGCAAGCTCCATGTCGAAGCGTTGGCGCTCGTGGCCGAAGACATCGCGAAAACGGCCCTGCCCGGTCAGACTTCCGTCGAAGAAGCGCTCGATCTCCAGCGCTTGCCTGGGTGCGGTCGGCGACGAAGCCGGCGCACAGGCCGCCAGCATCAAGACCAGGGCCAGGAGACCGCGCATCATTCCGTCCTCCCCTACCACGAAACTTGCCCGGATCGGCTCCGACCGCAAGCGGCCTTGTGCGCCGGTGCCGCGGGCGGTATCGCATCGGTGATGCTCGACACCGCCGACATCCATCCGCTCTTTGCCGGCGCGCCCGCGACGACGGAATTCCGCAAGCTGCGCAAGCGCATCGTACGTCTGACCCGCGAGGCGATAGAGACCTATGCCATGGCGCGCCGCGGCGATCGCTGGCTCGTATGCCTCTCCGGCGGCAAGGACAGCTATACCCTGCTCGCGGCGCTGGTCGAGCTGCAATGGCGCGGACTGCTGCCGGTGGAGATCCTCGCCTGCAACCTCGACCAGGGCCAGCCGGGATTCCCCGCCACGGTGCTGCCGGAATTTCTGGCGCGCATGGGCGTGCCGCACCGGATCGAGTACCGCGACACCTATTCCGTCGTCATCGACAAGGTGCCCGCCGCCAAGACCTATTGCGCGCTCTGCTCGCGCCTTCGCCGCGGTCATCTCTACCGCATCGCGCGCGCGGAGGGCTGCGCCGCGGTGGTGCTCGGACATCACCGCGACGACATCATCGAGACGTTCCTCTTGAACCTCTTCCACGGCGGCAAGCTCGCGGCGATGCCGCCGAAGCTCCTGAACGACGCAGGCGATCTCTACGTGCACCGGCCGCTCGCGCTGGTGGCGGAGGCCGATTGCGCGCGCTTCGCCCGCGCCATGGCCTATCCGATCATCCCCTGCGATCTCTGCGGCAGCCAGGACGGGCTCCAGCGCCAGCAGATCAAGCGGATGATCGACGAATGGGAAGCCCGGAGCCCCGGCCGCCGCCAGATCCTGTTCCGGGCCCTCACCCAGGTCAATCCCAGCCATCTTCTCGACCCTGCGCTTTTCGACTTTAACGCGTTGTAAAGCCTTTGCGCCTCTATCTGACTGAGATCCGGTCACCCTTCCTTAAGGTAGAACTTGTCGCGCCTTTCGCGCAAATCCTCCGTCACGGTTTCGGCCGCGTTAACGGAGCGACAGGCGCTGCACGGCTAGACGCTTACAGATGGTCACGACTCCTGAGAAGCCCAGTGCCCTGACGCCGGACCGCCTCTTCCTGCGGGAGGCCGCGCTTGCGTTGGCGGCGGGGATCGCGATCATCGGCGGCGCGCATCTGGGGCTCGAGCGCTCGAGCCAGCGGCAGACGGAGACGGCCGATCTCGCATTGGCGAGCCAGGAGCAGCGGGCACTTGTCGAGGCGATCGGCCTCGACCTCGACCGGCTGAGCGTCCTCGAGGAGGGGTCGCGGCGCGCGGAGATCGCAGCCAGCCTTCGCGAAAGCGTCGAGACCTTCTCGGCGCGCGAAGCCGCGATCGCGACCCGGACCCCGAGCGGCGCGGCCTTCGACCCGCAGGCGATGAACGGTTTTCTCGGCCGGCTCGAAATCTACACCGGCACGCAGGGCCAGGCGATCCCGCCGCTCCAGGCCACGACCCTCGCGTTTCGGATCAAGTCCGAGCTGCTGCCCTGGATGGACAGCCGCGCGCGTGCGCTCGAGACCTCGGCGCGGAAGACGCTGCAGCGCGGGCGCGCGGCGCTCCGGACGGCCCTCGCCCTCCAGCTCGGCGGGCTGATCGCGGTGATGCTGGCGCTGGCGCTGGCGACGCTCCGGCGGCTGCGGACCTTCGTGCGCCAGACTGCCGAGACCGAGCGGGCGAACCGCTTTCGGCTGCTGCACGAGCCTCTGACCGAGATGCCCAACGCCACCTACCTGCACGCTCATCTCGCCCCCCTTGTCGCCGGCCGGGACCGCGCGGAGGGGCAGACGGCCGTGCTGCGCGTCGATCTCGACAAGTACAACATGCTGCGCCGCTCGCTCGGCCAGCGCACCGGCGACGACATCATCCGCCTCGCCGCGGCCCGGATCCAGCGCGACCTGCGACAGGGCGATTTCGCGGCGCATCTGGGCAACGACGATTTCGTCGTGGTCGCGGGCGGGCTCGAGGACGGCGCTCAGGCGGCCAGCCTCGCCCAGCGCCTCCAGGCCACGCTCGGTGAGCCCTTCGCGATCCACGGCGGCAGCCGGCAGCTGTCGTGCAGCATCGGTGTGACGCTCGTCTCCGACGACGAGCCCGAGGTCGAGCGCCTCCTCGCCAATGCCGAGATCGCGCTCGCCGAGGCGCAGGCGAGCGGCCACGGCCAGGTCGGCTACTTCCGCAAGAGCCAGCGACGCGAAGCCGAGCGCCGCGAGGTGCTCTACGGCGAGCTGATCCACGGGCTCGAGCACGGCGAGATCGTCCCGTTCTTCCAGCCGCAGATCGACCTGTCGACCGGGGCGCTCACCGGCTTCGAGGCGCTGGTGCGCTGGCATCACCCGCGGCAGGGCCTGCTCTCGCCCGCGGCCTTTCTCGATTTCGCCGAAGCCGCCGATCTCACCGACCGCCTCGGCGAGGTGGTGCTCGGCCGCGCGCTCGAGGCCCTGCGCGCCTGGGACCGGGCGGGGCTCGTCGTGCCCAAGGTCGGCGTCAACTTCGCGATGGGCCAGCTCCGCGACCCGCGGCTGATCGAGAAGATCAAATGGGAGGTCGAGCGCTTCGACATCGACCCCTCACGGCTCGCGGTCGAAGTGCTGGAGACGGTGCTGATCAAGTCCGACGCCGACATGATGGTCCGCAACCTCCAGGGCCTCGCCTCGGCCGGCCTGCAGATCGAGCTCGACGACTTCGGCACCGGACACGCCTCGATCTCCAACCTGCGCCGCTTCGCGGTGAACTGCGTCAAGATCGACCGGAGCTTCGTCTTCGGCATCGAGACCAGCGCCGAGCAGCAGAAGCTCACCGCCTCGATGATCGCGCTCGCCCATGCGCTGGGGATCGAGACGCTGGCCGAGGGCATCGAGACCGCCGCGGCCGTGTCACTCTTGCGCGATCTCGGCTGCGACCACGGCCAGGGCTACGTCATCGCCAAGCCCATGTCCTTCGAGCAAACCTTCGACTGGCTCGCCTCTTTCCATCCCGCCGAGCACGTGCGGGAGGCCGCCGAGGCGCCCGGCCGCCACGACCCGAATACGCCTTGACCTTTCGCGGCGCCGGCTGTTGAACCCTGTCAGATCGGAGCATCTGACCGGAGCGCCAGGATGGACGACCAGAACAGGAACCTGATCCTGGCGACGGCGCTGAGCTTCCTGGTGATCCTGGGCTGGTTCCTGCTGTTCCCGCCCGCCCCGCAGGAGGCCCCCGCGCCGACCCCCGCCCAGCAGCAGGCCGAGGAGAGCGGCACCGTCGCGGCCCCGCCGGGCGCGGTTCCGTCCGGCGCGACCACCGCCCCCGCGCTCGCGCCCGCCGAGCCGCAGACCCGCGAAGCGGCGCTGGCCGAAACGCCGCGCGTCCCGATCCGCACGCCGCGGCTCACCGGCTCGCTGTCGCTCAAGGGCGGCCGGATCGACGACCTCAGGCTCACCGACTACTTCACCTCGGTCGCGCGCGGCGCGCCGATGGTGACGCTGCTGACGCCTCCCGGCGCGCCGGAGGCCTATTACGCGCTGGCCGGCTGGTCGCCCGCAGGCGGGCTCGGCCCCGAGCTGGTGCCGGGCTTTGCCACCGAATGGCGCGTCGAGAGAGGCGAGGTGCTGACCCCCGAGACGCCAGTGACGCTCGTCTGGGACAACGGCGCAGGGCTCGTCTTCCGCCGCACGATCGCGGTCGACGACGACTTCATGTTCACCCTCACCCAGTCGGTCGAGAACGCCAGCGGCGCCGAGGTGCGGCTCCAGCCCTACGGCATCATCGCCCGCCACGGCCGCCCGAGCACGCTGCGCAACTTCTACATCCTGCACGAAGGCGCGATCATGGTCGCCGACGGCACGCTGGAGGAGCTGAAATACAAGAAGATCGACGACCTCGACCCGAACACCGCCGAAGGCGGCGCGGCCGAAGTGGTGGAGGCCGCGAGCGACGGCTGGATCGGCTTCACCGACCACTACTGGATGACCTCGCTGGTGCCGCCCCCCGGCCAGCCCTTCACCGCGGTGGTCAAGCATTCCGAGGCGACCGACACCTACCAGACCGACCTGCGGATGCCGGTCGCGACGGTGGCCCCGGGTCAAACGGTCGAGGCCGAGATGGCGCTCTTCGCCGGCGCCAAGGAATGGGAGACGATCCGCGACTACGAGCGGACCATGCAGATCGACCGGTTCATCGACGCCATCGACTGGGGCTGGTTCTTCTTCTTCACCAAGCCGATCTTCTGGGTGCTTCACTACATGCACGCACTGATCGGCAACATGGGCGTGGCGATCATCGCGCTAACGCTGATCATCAAGCTGCTGCTCTTCCCGCTCGCCTACAAGTCCTACGTCTCGATGTCGAAGATGAAGCAGCTCCAGCCGGAGATGGAGAAGATAAAGGAGCGCGTCGGCGACGACCGCATGAAGCTCCAGCAGGAGGTCATGACGCTCTACAAGTCCAAGAAGGTCAATCCGGCCGCCGGCTGCCTGCCGATCCTGATCCAGATCCCGATCTTCTTCTCGCTATACAAGGTGATCTTCGTCACGCTCGAGCTGCGCCACGCGCCGTTCTTCGGCTGGATCCAGGACCTCAGCGCCCCCGACCCCACCTCGATCCTCAACCTTTTCGGCCTCCTGCCCTGGGATGCGCCGGGCGCCGGCAGCTTACTCGCGATCCTGTCGATCGGCATCTGGCCGATCCTGATGGGCATCTCGATGTGGCTCCAGATGAAGCTCAACCCCGCGCCCACCGACAAGACCCAGGCGATGATCTTCAACTGGATGCCGTGGATCTTCATGTTCATGCTCGGCAGCTTCGCGAGCGGACTGGTGATCTACTGGGTCGCGAACAACATGATCACCTTCACCCAGCAATACCTGATCATGCGCAGCCAAGGCGTGGATCCGAACGTGCTCGGCAACATCCTCGGCAGCCTCAAGAAAACGCGCAAGGCGGATTGAGCGCCGTGATGCCGCATGTCGTCGCGCTCTTCCGCCATCCGATCAAGGCGCTCGGCCTCGAGCCGCTTGAGGCGGTGGAGCTCGCTTCTGGCCGGACCCTGCCCTGGGACCGCATCTGGGCGGTCGCGCACGAGGCCGCGCGGATCGCGCAGGGCGACGAAGGCTGGCAGCCCTGCACGAACTTCTGCCGCGGCGCCGCCTTCCCCGAGCTGATGGCAATGCGCGCCGCCACGGACGAGGCGACCGGCCGCATCACCCTCACCCACCCCCGCCGCCCGCGCCTCGAGCTGGACCTCGACGACCCCGAGGACGCCGCACGCCTTGTCGCCTGGATGCGCCCGCTCACCGAGGGGGGCCGGGCGCAGCCCGTGCGCGTCTACCGCACCCGCGGTCCGGGCCTCACCGACAGCGACTTTCCCTCCGTCTCGATCCTCAACCGCGCGAGCCTCGACGCGCTCGTCGCCCGCATGGGCCGCGACCTCGCCGTCGAGCGCTTCCGCGCCAACGTCTGGATCGAGGGGCTCGACGCCTGGGCCGAGTTCGACCTCGTCGGCCGCAATCTCCGCCTCGGCACGGCGCGGCTCCGCGTGCGCGACCGCATCACCCGCTGCAAGGCGACCACCGCCAACCCCGAGACGGGCGAGCGCGACGCCGACACGCTTGGAGCCCTCGAAGCGGGCTGGGGCCACCGGGACTTCGGCATCGCCACCGAGGTCACGCAAGGCGGCCGCGTCGCCCTCGGCGACACACTGGTGCCGGCGTGACTACGTCCTTCGAGCTTTCCGAAGCCCCCGACCCCGAGGCGCTGGAGCATGGCCGCAAGCTCTTCGCCGGCCCCTGCGACTTCCTCAAGGGCGTGACCTCGATCGAGGCCCTTCCCCCCGCCGACCGCCCCGAGGTCTGCTTCGCCGGCCGCTCCAACGTCGGCAAGTCCACCCTGATCAACGCGCTGACCGGCCGCAAGGCGCTCGCGCGGGCGTCCAACACCCCCGGCCGGACGCAGGAGATCAACTTCTTCACCCTCGGCTCGGCGCTCTATCTGGTGGACCTGCCCGGCTACGGCTTCGCCAAGGCGCCCAAGCCGGTGGTCGAGCGCTGGCAGGCGCTGCTGCGCGCCTATCTCGCCGGCCGTCCCAATCTGCGCCGGGCCTTCGTGCTGATCGACGCGCGCCACGGCGTGAAGCCCCCCGATGTCGAGATCATGGCCGGCCTCGACCGCGCCGCCGTCACCTTCCAGGCGGTGCTGACCAAGACCGACAAGCTCAAGCCCCGCGAGGCCGAGGCGGTGGTGGACCGCGTCGCCACCTCCCTCGCCGCCCATCCCGCCGCTTTCCCGCAAATCCTGCGCACCTCCGCCGAGACCGGCGAAGGCGTCGAAGAGCTGCGCGCGATCATAGCGGGGATGGGCTGAGGCCGCGCCGCGTGAAACAATCCTGACAAATCGTTAAAACGCCGATTTTTAGTCAATGTTATCAATGGCAGCTGCATGCTTTCACAGTGAAAGCCGTGAAAGCCCCTCAGAACTCCGCCGGATACGGGCTCGCAAACCCCGCGTCCCGAGCCAGCTCCGCCGCCGCCAGAAACGCCCCTTCGCTGCCGAACGGCCCCAGATAGACCCGCCGACCCAGCGCCGCACTGCCGACGCTGCGCGCCCGCACCCCCGCCGCCTCGAAGAACGCCAGCGCCCGTGCATCGTCCGCCATGTTCGTGACCACCCCCGCATGCAGCGACATCGACCGGATCGCCGGCCCGCCGTCCGCGACAATCGCAGGCTCCGAGCCACTCATCGCCGCCAGCTCGCGCGTGAGGGTCAGACAGCCCGCCCGCTGGATCACCTGCCCCTGCCGCATCAGCTCCGGCTGCGCCGGCGCCCGGTCCTCGGCGCCGAAGGGCGTCCCCAGGAACCGCTCCAGCGCGTCGAACCGCTGGAACAGCGCCACGCATTCCGCCGGCCTCGCGTCGGTCTCGACCGACGCGGCCGCGCATCCCGCCAGCATCGCCGCCGCCATTATCGCGCGCATGTCCCTCCCCTTGTGCAGCCTTCCGGCCCGGAGTATCCCGCAGCCGGACCGGCCCCGCAAGCCGGCCGTCGGGCGGAGGGACCTGCGCGCATGGAGAAATCGTCCGCCGTCGCCCGCGACTGGATCGCCACCGCCCGCACCCTCAGCGAGGCGCTTCCCTATCTCCAGCGCTACGACGGCGCGACCGTCGTCATCAAGTTCGGCGGCCACGCAATGGGCGACGCCCGCGCGATGGACGATTTCGCCCGCGACATCGTGCTGATGAAACAGTGCAACGTGAACCCGGTGATCGTCCATGGCGGCGGTCCTATGATCGACGAGATGCTCCGCCGCCTCGACATCGCCTCCTCCTTCGTCGAGGGCAAGCGCGTCAGCGACGAGGCCACCGTCGAGGTGGTGGAGATGGTCCTGTCGGGCCGGATCAACAAGCGCATCGTCCAGGCGATCAACGCCCAGGGCGGCCGCGCGGTCGGGCTGTCGGGCAAGGACGCGAACCTCATGGTCTGCGAGAAGGACCTCGGCCGGGTCGTCCGCGACGGCCGCGAGATCGAGGTCGATCTCGGCTTCGTCGGCCGTCCCGTCGAGATGAACCCCGACGTGCTGCGGGCGTTCCTGAAGTCCGACTTCATCCCCGTCGTCGCCCCCATCGGCACCGGCCGGGCGGGCGAGACCTTCAACGTGAACGGCGACACCGCGGCCGGGGCGATCGCCGCGTCGATGAAGGCCGACCGGCTGCTGCTCCTGACCGACGTGGCGGGCGTGAGGGACGCGGACGGGGCGGTCATCACCCAGCTCACCTCCGCCAACGTCCGCGAGTTGACCGCCTCGGGGGTGATCTCGGGCGGGATGATCCCCAAGACAAGGACCGCGCTCGATGCGATCGAGGGCGGCGTGCGGGCGGTGGTGATCCTCGACGGGCGAGCGCCGCACGCGGTGCTGCTGGAGCTCTTCACCGCCCACGGCGCCGGGAGCCTGATCAAGGGCTAGGGTCTTGCGCTGCTCAAGGTTGAGCAAACTCGTAACATGTTGATTTTAGAACAGTTTTTGACTATCGTTAACCACCTGGAAAGGATTTGGCGGCGGTTCCGGCCGCTGCGGTGACGCCGCAGGGGTCTTGACCGTCGGCGCCGCTCCACCACCTTCAAGACATGACATACGAGGCGCTGATCCGGCTGACGGCTTTCCTCGGCATCTTCGCGGTCCTGGCGCTGTGGGAGGCGCTGGCACCGCGGCGCGGCCGGGCGCAGGGGCGCGGGCGGCGCTGGCTCACCAACTGGGGGATCGTGGCGACGGGCGCGCTGTCGCTGCGGCTGATCGCCGTGGTGGTGCCGCTGCTGGCGGTCGGGGCGGCGCTCGATGC